>JAFDEE010000044.1 GCA_019310525.1 Deltaproteobacteria bacterium
GGGGGCAGAATGCCTAAGACCCAAACCTACCGATCGATACTGTTCGGATTCTTTGTCTTTGCAGGACTTTTCCTTGCCAGCCGTTACAACTACCTGCTCTTCCACAGCCTGGCCGAAATCTTCAGCATCGTCGTGGCATGCGGCATTTTCATGGTAGCATGGAATGTCCGGCGTACCCTGGACAACGGCTACCTGCTTTTTCTCGGTATAGCCTATCTCTTCGTCGCCGGCCTGGACATGGTCCATACCCTCGCCTACAAGGGGATGGGGATATTTCCGGGGTACGGGGCCGATCTCCCCACGCAGCTCTGGATTGCAGCGCGGTACATGGAAGGCCTATCCCTCTTTTCTGCTCCCTTTTTTCTTCGCCGCCGTGCCGGGGTTGGAAAACTGTTCGCCGTCTTTTCCCTGATCTTCCTGGTCCTGATGATCTCCATCTTCCAGTGGCGGATATTCCCTGCCTGTTTCGTGGAGGGTGCAGGGCTGACCCCTTTTAAAAAGGGCAGCGAATATCTCATCTCCCTTATCCTTATAGCGGCGGGTTTCCTGCTGGCCCGGCGCCGCAAGGCCTTTGAACGAAAAGTCCTGGGTATGCTCCTGGGCTCCATTCTCCTTACCATTCTCTCGGAGCTTTGCTTCACCTTCTACATTGATGTTTACGGGCTCTCCAATCTCGTCGGGCACTATTTCAAAATCATATCCTTTTACCTCATCTACAAAGCCCTTATCGAAACCGGGCTCATGAAGCCCTATGTTCTCCTTTTCAGAAAATTGAAACAACGCGAGACGGCCTTGAAGGAGAGTGAAGAGAACTATCGGAACCTGATTCAAAGCCTCCAGGAAGGGATCTGGGTTCTCGACAGGGAGGGCAATACAAGCTACGTCAATCCACGCATGGCCGAGATGTTGGGCTTCAAGCCGGAGGAGATGGAAGGGCGGCCCCTCACAGCTTTCATGGACAAAGTTGGTCTCGAGCTCTTTAAACGGGTTCAGGAGGGAAGTGGTAATGAAGGCGTTGAACAACAAGACATCGAGCTCGTCCGTAAAGATGGAGGACGAATCTACACGATCATCCAGGCGAGCCCCCTGGCGGACAGCAAAGGAAGTATAAACGGCACGATCGCCGCAGTGACGGAAATAACCGAGCGAAAACGCGCGGAAGAAAAACTCAGGCGTGAACTGGAAATCAAGGCAGGGCTCTCCGAACTCTACGAGCCCTTGATGTCTCCCTCCACCTCCATTGAGGATATCGCCGGTATCGTGCTCAAACAGGCTAAACGGCTGACAGGAAGCCAGCATGGATATGTATCCTCCATTGATCCTGACACGGGGGCCATGACCGCCCATACCCTGACGGAGATGCTGAAAGGCCAATGCAACGTGCGCCCGAAGAAGGCGGGCATCGTCTTCGGCAGAGGCGAGGACGGACGCTATCCCGGCCTTTGGGGCCATTCACTGAACACCCGGGTCCCCTTGGTTTCCAATTCCCCTTCCCGGCACCCGTCTTCCACCGGGACACCGGAAGGGCATATTCCGGTTAATCGATTCCTCTCAGTCCCCGTCCTCCTGGGTTCGGAAGTCGCGGGCCAGATCGCCCTGGCCAACGCCGTAAGGCCCTATACGGAAGAAGACCTCCGGGTTATCCAGCACCTGGCACTTTACTATGCCCTTGCTCTTCAGAGAAAACGGGCGGAGGAAGCCCTGAAAAAGGCCCATGACGAACTGGAAATCCGGGTCAAGGAACGAACCCGTGATCTTGCCCAGGCTATCGAAGAACTAAGGGGGCAGATCAAAGAGCGCCTGAAGGCCGAGAAGGCCCTTCGGGAATCGGAAAAAAAGTACAGCACCCTGGTGGAAGAGTCCCTCATGGGGGTCTATATCCAGCAAGGGGATCGCATCGTCTTTGCCAACGACCGGTTCGCGAAGATCCACGGATACAAGAGAGAGGAGATCGTGGGGATGGAATCCCTGGATCTCGTCCACCCGGATGACCGGGGCATGGTTAAAACTTTCAGGGAGAGGCGAACCAGGGGGGAGTCCGCCCCTTCGGAATACGAGGCCAGGGGTCTCACAAAGGAAGGGAAGACCATCTGGATCACCCGCAGGATCAACGTTGTGACCTACGGCGGAAAACCCGCCGTCCTGGGAAACGTGGTGGACATAACGGAACGCAAAAGGATGGAGGCCGCTCTTCGTGCGTCGGAAAAGGAACTCAGGATCCTGTCGGCCCAACTCCTTTCCGCAGAGGAAAACGAGAGGAAACGCATCGCCCAGGAACTTCACGACAGTATCGGGCAATCCCTTGGGGCCATCAAGTTCAGTCTGGAAAACACCCTTCACCAACTGGAAAAGGGGGAAGGGGATCAATGTAAAAGAAGTCTTGGAGAAATCGTCCCCTTGACCCAGAAGGCCATAGAAGAGGTGCGCCGGATCGTGATGGACCTAAGGCCCTCGATCCTCGACGATCTGGGCATCCTGCCCACCATCTCCTGGTTTTGCAGGCAGTTTCAGACCATTTATGCCGGCATTCAGGTGGAAACCCAAATCGGTATCATGGAACAAGATATTCCTGATCCCCTGAAGACCGTTATATACAGGGTCCTCCAGGAGGCCTTCAACAACGTCGCCAAGCACAGCACCGCTGACCGGGTCCGTCTCTCCCTCAGGAAAAACAATGGTCATATAGAACTGGAGATCGAAGACAATGGGGCGGGCTTCGACGTGGATCAAGCCATATCCCGGGAAAGCACCAGGAGGGGATTCGGCCTGGCGAGCATGAAGGAGCGGACGGAACTGTCAGGAGGCACCTTTTCCATGCAATCGGAGAAGGGACGCGGCACGCGGATCCATGCCGCCTGGCCCCTCCTGGAGCAGTGAAAAAGAGGATGTGATCCCTTCACGATGAGACCCCTGAAAAACGCCCCTTTTGCCCGGTCTTCCGTCTCCGTCACGGCCTTCGGCGTGACAAGCCCGCCAAACAGCCGGCGGGCAGGTCTTCGTTACTTCATGGGGTTAGGGATGGGGGAAACTCGGGCACGCAGAAAAAATCCCACGTGCCTCTAAAATCTAATCCGGGGAGTACTTCGACTCGATACCAGCCTCCTAACGGCCGATGGCGCCTTTTTCAAAGGTTTCTCTGGAGCAAGTATTTCGCCTGAAAACCATCGCCTGCACCACCGGGAAAGGGGCATGGGGATCTTTTCGATGCGACCTATCGGGAGGCCTGCCAGACAGCAGCAGGTAAACCTTCGTTATTTCAAGGGGTTAGGGATGGGGGAAACCCCGGCTCCCGCTTGTAAAAGCGGGAGAACGGCGGAGGGGGCAAAACTCCCCCGTCACTAACCCCTTGAAATAACCAGGCCGGGAGATTCGGAAGCAAAGAAAAGATCCACATGCCCCTTCTGTTTCCATAACACCCGGGGAGTGCTTCAATTCGGTACCGACCTCCAAAAGGCCGATGGCGCCTTTTCTTTCGTTCGGAGGCTCCCGGGCTGGTGTTTTCAGCGGCTTATCAGGCCTTTTTCCATGGCAAAGGCCGTGAGGGCCGCGACATTGTGAAGATCCAGTTTTTTCATGAGGTTGGTTCGGTGTTTTTCCACCGTCTTTTGGCTGATACACAGGTACTCGGCGATCTCCTTGTTCTTGTTTCCCTCGGCGATAAGCTTCAGGATCTCCCGTTCCCTCTGGGTCAAGGTGTCCCAGGCGGACTTTTCCTTCATCCCCATCTTCCCTTCCAGATAGCCCCCGATGACCTTCTCTGAAATTCCGGGACTCAGGAATCGCTTTCCCTGTAAAACGTTCATGATCGCCATTTCCAGCTCGGCGTGGGTGGCGTCTTTCAACACATACCCATCCGCCCCGGCCTGGAGAGCGGCGAGGATGTATTCCTCAGCCTTGTGGACCGTCAGCACGATGATCTTGGTATCCGGATTTTGTTTCTTGATCTCTCGAATCGCCTCCAACCCGTTCATATTGGGCATGGAGAGATCCATCAAGATCAGGTCGGGTCTGTGCTCCACCACGCTGCGAATGGCGTCCCGGCCGTCCTCCGCTTCGGCTACGATCTCGAAGCTGGGCTTGGAAGACAACAGGGCCCGGAGCCCCTCCCGCAGGATGGTGTGGTCCTCAGCTATGATGATCCGGTAAGGTGGATTCATGACCCAGGCCTTCCTCATGAACGTTCTTCTGACCTAAACTGAGCGATTCAAAATTTTGATGAGATCCTTTTATTTAGGTCTGATTCATCGACGTCTAGAACCCGATTATCACCCTTGATATCACTCCCCTCCCCCGAGGGTACCTCCGGGCTGAATACCGTGTTCCTTTCTGAAATATGGAGTGTAGACCCTATTTACCACAGGACGGACCTCCCGTAAAGTAAAGTTAAATAGGGTGAAATGTAGTATCCCCGGCCCTCCAGCCTGATGGAGAGAGCCTTTTTGGGGAATCCAAATGCAAAGGATACTTCTGGTCGAAGATGACCCCGTTTTCCGCCTGACCTTTCGAAAAATCCTGGTTTCCAGATTCCCTTCCCTGGCCCTGGATGAAGCAAGGGATGGGAAAGAAGCACTGGATAGGATTAAGGTTCATCCGCCGGACCTCGTTTTCATGGACCTCAAACTGCCTGGAGAGAACGGACTCGAAGTGACTCAAAAGGTCAAGGAACTCTATCCCGAGGTGGTGGTGATCATACTGACGAGCCATGATTTTCCCGAGTACCGGCAGGCGGCAACCGAGAAAGGGGCGAATTATTTCCTCTCCAAACATTCGTCGAGCACGGAAGAAATACTGGATCTGGTGAGAACCATTTGTTTCCCTTAGGGCCCGGGAGGCCTTAAAACCGACTGAAGTAGGGTAATTTACGTAAAAAAATACGTAGTTTACTCCATTTACTCTTTTAATGGAAACCAAATAGAATATTTGAAATGAAACAGGTTCAGAACGGGAAAGAATTTATTGTGAAAGAACTCGAAGAAATCCTTATCCGCAGGCTGAAAAGCAAGGGGATGGAATCGGGGCACATCCCGGGCTTCATCCGGGATACCGCCCGGGCCGTGACGGACATGGGGGACGCGAACCTTGAAAAGATCAACCAACGGCTGAACGTTTTGGGTTGGAACGATATCAAACTGGACGAACATACCTTTCAATTGATGCTCGTGGAACTTGAAACTAATGGAAAACCTTTGTCAAGCAGAGGATCTTGCTTGGGACCTCAGGCCGGATAACGAAAGGAGACCGGGGCGAGGCTCGAAGCACATTCAAAGGAGGAAAATCATGAAAGGGAAAAGGCGTCCTGTTTACAAGAAGGGTGAGCGAAACGCCCTGTGTCCTCATTACGGGGAATGCCTGGATGAGGCGATCGCCAAATCCTGGAACTACTGGCATTGTCTTGAATGCCCCCATAAATCGAGCAGAGACCCGAGCATCGACCTGTTGAGTACCATAGAAGGGGCCATCTCTTACTATGAGCTGCCCACGGGGTTGTGGGAAGAGGCGTGATGAAGAGATTTTCGTGAAAATGTTTGTTGTTTTCATGCCTTACCGGATTTCAAGAGGCCGCATTCATCCCTGCAGCGGTCAGTGTTCAGTCTCGTGCCTGCCGCCGGGGCCACGCCCCTGGTTTCCGCCCGAACTTGTCCTTCCAAACGCAAGGCGGCTTTAGGGCCCGCGCCAGGTCCGTTCTCTCCTCCCGTCTTTCATAGTTTTCCAAGAGCCCGATCCAATATACCGTCAGGCTGAGGGCGCCGAAGGATTCTTCCACCTTTCCCTTTAAAACATAGCCACAGTGGGGACTCAGGATGTGACAGAAACGGGCGTAGGTCTCCGGGAAAAACACGGTTTCGTAGAGTCCGGTGGGATCCTCGAAAGAGATGAACTTCATGGCCTCTCCCGCCTTGGTATGGACCGTCTTCCCGGTGATCATCCATCCGGTGGTGGTGACGTGTCTCCCCACCCACAGGTGGAGGTCCCGGGCCCTGACATAGGAGAGACCTTTTAAGGTGCGGCGATAGCGTTCCAGGGGGTGGATGGATAGGTAGAACCCCAGGGTTTCCAGTTCCTGTTTCAGAAGAAGGCCTCTGGAATAGGGTTTTGCGGGAAAGAGATCCCCCTGATGAGGCCGGTCGAACAGGCCGGGCGTCCTGTCCACCTCCTTTTGGCCAAAGTACCGGACGGCCTGCCATATGAGGGAGGGTCTGGCCCCTGTCCCTCCCACGAGGGAATCGAAGCACCCGGCCTTGATGAGCATCCTGACATCCTGGAGGGGTACACGGCCCCCCATGCGCCCCAGGAATTCCGAGAGAGACCCGAAGGGACCTTTTCGATCCCGCTCCTCCAGGAGGGTCTCCAGGGCTTCGCGGGACAGGTCCCGGATCTGTATGAGGCCCACCCGGACCGCCCGGCCCTTTCCCGTATACTTGTACCCGCTCAGATTGATGTCCGGGGGGAGGATCCGGAGTCCCATGCGCCTCGCCTCCGAAAGATAGGCGAAGGGGGAATAGTAACCCCCGCCGTTGGAGATCACGGAGGCCATGAACTCGGCCGGGTAGTGGGCCCGCAGATAGGCCGACTTGTAGGCCACCAAGGTGTAGCTCGCCGAGTGGGGTTTACAGAAGCTGTACCCGTCAAAGCCCATCATCATCTTCCAGACCCGTTCGATGACTCCCCAGCTCACCCCCCGCTCCCCGGCCCCCCGGACGAATCGGGCGTAAAAATCCCGCAATTTCTTTTCCCTGTGCTTCTTGTTGACCACCTTCCGCAGGGTATCCGCCTCTGCGGGATTGAAGCCGGCCAGGTGGATGGCCGCCTGGCTGAGTTGTTCCTGAAAGACCATGATCCCCAGGGTCTCTTCCAGCACGGGACGGAGCAGGGGGTGGGGGGCGTCCCAGGGTTCCCCCCGGAGCCGGGAGATCCAGGCATGGATGCTCCCGTTGGAGGCGGGCCGGATGATGGAGGTGACCACCACGTTGAGATGGAAGTGGTCCATTGCCAGGTACTCCTCCAGGGTAAAGCAAGAGGCCACCTTCTTAAGGACCTGTCGGGTCGCCGGGCTCTCGAAGTAAAAAACCCCCATGGTCTCTCCCCGGTAGAAGACCTCAACGGTCTTGGGATCATCAAGGGGATTCAGGTCGGCGTATTCGATCCGGCGCCCGGTGTTCTTTTCCACAAGATCCAGGGCGTCCCGGATGGCGGCCAGGCTCCGGTTGCCCAGGATATCGATCTTGACCAATCCGGCCTCCTCCACGGACTCCTTTTCCCATTGAAGAACCTGCAGGCCCTTTCGGGAGATCTCCACGGGACAGTAGCGGCGGATCTCATCAGGGACGATGACCACTCCGCCGCAGTGAAGGGAGAGATGATTGAGATGGTCCTCCAGTTGGACCGCGGCGGCGATGATCTCTTCCCAGGGTTTTCCAAAAGGAACGCCCCGCATCTTGGGATGGGCGGCCAGTTCCTGCCAGACCTTCTTGAGACGCCAACCATGGCCGATCTTCCTCGTGACCCGGCCGATCTCGGCCTCCCCCAACCCGAAAACCTTGGCCACCTCCCGGATGGCGGCCCGGGCGCCGTAGGTATTGTGATTGCCCACCATGGCGGTGCGCCGGTTCCCGTACCGGGTGAAGATATAGTCGATGACCCGGTCCCGCTCGTCCCAGGCAAAGTCCACGTCGATGTCCGGGGGATCCATCCGACCCGGATTCAGGAAACGCTCGAAGAAAAGATTGTGCCGGATAGGATCCACATGGGTGATTCCCAGGGCATAGGAGACGATGGAAGCAGCCGCACTCCCCCTGCCGCAGGACCGACGGGCCTTGCGGGCGATATCGGCCACCACCAGAAAGTAATGGGCGAAATTCTTCTCCCGGATGATCTTCATCTCGTAATCCACCCTGGCCCTCACCTCCGGGGTGATCTCCCCGTAACGCCTCCGGCACCCCTCCAGGGTGGCGGCATAGAGGCGTTCGAAGACCTCTCCGTCGTCCATATCCTCGAAACGGGGAAAAACGAGGGTTCCGAAGTTCCAGTCGGTGAGGCACCGCTCGGCCACGTCCAGGG
Source organism: Deltaproteobacteria bacterium (assembly GCA_019310525.1). Taxonomy (NCBI): domain Bacteria; kingdom Pseudomonadati; phylum Myxococcota; class Myxococcia; species Deltaproteobacteria bacterium. Next base: position 8,059 of record JAFDEE010000044.1, read on the forward strand.
TATTTCGGACGGCCTCGGGGACGTGAGGAAACTGGTCGATCATATCCCCCGGGGCGTTCAACACATTGTGTTCCCGGCAGGTATCTTCGGGGCCCAGGCGGGAAAGCTTGCTGTTGAGGGCCACGGCCCGGAGGATCCGGTGAAGCGGGTACTGGTCCCGGCGGAGGAGGGCGACGCGGTTGGTGGCCAGGGGAGGGATTCCGCAGCGGCGTGAAAAGGCAAGGCAAGCGGCCATGTTGTACCCCGGCGACATCTCCACGTAGAGATCCCGGGGGTCCCCTTTTTTGAGGGCCTTGAGGAGGCGGAAATCGTCGGAGATCACGATGAGTCCGCGGCGCCGGTCCCGTAGGGCCCGGAGAAGATCGAAGTCCCGGCGGCAGTGGCGGTCCGAGATGATGTGGCAGAGATCCGCGTACCCCTCCCGGCTGCGGACCAGCAACACGGCCCGGCTTCCCCCGGCCGTAAGCTCGCTTCCCACGATGGGGCGAATGCCCGTTTCCCTTGCGGCTTCCAGGAAAAAAAGCAGGCCGTAGAGACCGTTGGTATCGGTAAGCGCAAGCCGGTCCATGCCCAGGGCCCCGGCGGCCCGGCAAAGCTCCTCCGGGGTGCCCAGGCCCCAGCCCGGGGAGTAGTGGGAGTGGACGTTGAGATGGACAAAGCCCATGACAATTTCACCCGTGACAAGATTCGTGAGAAAGGTCTCCCTATCCTGCCGTTCTTCCGTACCGAACGGCCAAGTCCCCGTACTTCTCCCTGATCCGATCCAGGGCCCGGGTGAGGTTTTTCTCCTTCTCCGGAGCAGGATCCATCTCCGGAAAGAGGGAGAGCTGTGTATTACGGGGGGAGAGGTCCCGGAACCACACCTGCAGGAAGCGGACCCGCACCCGGCGTCGGCAGAGTTTGAAAAAGAGCCTCTCCAGGGGAGGATAGAGCTCGGAATCCCACCCGCTTTTCCGGGGTAAAAAGATCTCCCTGAGGACCTCTTCCCCGTCCGTGTACCGGAGCCGGAGCCCTGCCCTTCGGGGGAGAAGAGCGCGGGTCCGGAGGCGCCGGGAACACCGTTCCACCATCCCGTACAGGACTCCCAGCAGCCTCCCGTCGTCGTTTTCATCCTCGGGGAGGGTCGTCTCCTCGCTCACCCTGGGTTTTCGAGCCGGAGGATAAACCGGGGTGGGGTCGATACCGAGGGATCTCTGATGGATCACGTAGGCTGATCGGCCGAAAAGGAGCCCCAGGGTCCCCATGTCCAGGGCGGCGATTTCCCTTACCAGGGTGATGTTGAGTTCCTCCAGGAGAAGCCGTTTTCGCACATGCCCGATGCCGGGGAGCACATCCACCTTCAGGGGAGCCATGAAGGAGGACTCCTTTCCGTGGTCCACGTCCATGACCCCTTCCCTCCCCATCACCCGGGAGGCGATGCTGGAGACCATCTTGTTCCCCGATACGCCCGCAACCCCCGGAAGGGACAGCCGGTCCTTGACTTCCTTACGCAACCGCCAGGCCGTGTCCTTGGCGCGCCCCCAGAGGCGATCTGTGCCGGTCACGTCCAGGTAGACATGGCCGGCCCGGTAGGGTTCCCAAAGGGGGGTGTAGCAGGCCGCCATCCTCGTCAGGGCCCCGTAGGCGGTTTCGACAAGGGCGGGATTGGGCGGCAGTACGACCAGTCCCGGGCAGTATTCAAGGGCCCTCCTGAGGCGCATCCCCTTGAATACGCCCTCTCTGCGGGCCTCGGGGGAAGCGCACAGGACCAGACCCCGGTCACGACGGAGCGGGGCCACGACCACTGGGCGATCCCGCAACCTGGGCTCCCGGACCCGCTCCACCGCAATAGGAAAGGCCGGGATGTAAAGGTGTATGATATGGCGATTCAACGATTATTCACCTCTCCGGGCGCCACCCTTCCCTTGAAGAAAGGCCGGCAAAACTACTTGTATCTAAAAAGATCTCATCAAAATTTTGAAACGCTCAGTTTAGGTTGTAATATCTCATCACCCCCACCACCTTCCCCTCGATCCGGAAATCCCCTTCCCTGACGATGATAGGCTCCATCCCCTCGTGGGCGGGCCGGAGTTCCACGTGGTCCTTTCTTTTGTAATACCTCTTCACCGTGGCCTCGTTGTTGATGAGGGCCACTACGGTCTCCCCGTTCTCGGCCGTGGGCTGCTTCCGGACTACGATATAATCTCCGTCGAGTATCCCGTCCTCCTTCATGGAATTCCCCTTGACCTGGAGAACAAAGTGATCGCCCCGGCCGATCATGGAGGAAGGGACCTCGATCACGTCCACGGTCTCCACGGCCTCGATGGGCTTCCCACCGGCCACCCTTCCCAGGAGGGGAAATTCGAAGCGACGGGTCTCCACCGGGCTGATGACCTCGATGGCCCGTTTCCGGTTCTTCTTTTCGGGAAGCCGAATATACCCCTTCCGCTCCAGAATGCGTAGATAGGTGGTGACCGTGTTGTAGGAGGCGAATCCAAAGTGGGTACATATCTCATCGAAGCTGGGCGCCTGCCCCCATTGATCCATGTACCGGGAAATGTAGGCCAAAAAGGCCCGCTGTTTTTCCGTCAGTTTCATTCCGTCCCCCTTAGGCCCCCTTGAAAAACGCCCTCTTTTGCCCAATCTTCCGCCTTTGTCACGCCGTAGCCTTAGTGAAGGCGGAAGATTGTGAAGAATACCCATTTATGGATGGGCTTAAGCCTTGGTACTCGAGAATTTCAACTGTAACTGACTCATGAGCCGGAGTGACAATGGGCCTTTTTCAAAGGTTTCTCTGGAGCAAGTATTTCGCCTGAAAACCATCGCCCGCACCACCGGGGAAGGGGCATGGGGATCTTTTCGGAAGTGACCTGTTGGGAGGCCTGCCAGACAGCAGCAGGTAAACCTTCGTTATTTCAGGAGGTTAGGGATGGGGGAAACCCCGGCTCCCGCTTCAAAAAGCGGGAGATCGGCGGAGGGGGCAAAACTCCCCCGTCCCTAACCCCTTGAAACAACCAGGCCGGGAGACCCGGGAACGAGGAAAAGATCCCCATGCCCCTTTAATGTATGGATGCCTATCCTGCTTGGCACTCTAAGCGGGGCGGTTAAAATTTTCGTTGCCCCCTACGTGGCGGAGGTTTGACTTTGGATGGAGCCCCACGGGTAACCCCGTGGTCTCCCCAAATACCCGTCTTCGCCTTAGGCTTTGGGCGACATCACGCCGTAGCACAACAATTGTTTGCTCATTCATCCACGGGCAAGCCCGTGGTCTTCTGGGAAGGCAGATAAAATCAAACATTTTTCAAAGGTCTCTTCTGGAAACCAAATTTACATTAACCTTTATACTGTAAATTATACTGAAAGTCAAGCGGGGAGTCAATCCTCACCCCAGGGCGGAAGGGGGAAAATCCTTACCGGACGGTTTCGGAGGCCTTGGTTGAAACCAGCCGAGGATCATGGTATCCATTGGAGGAAATGGACATCTCCAGCATCCGATACCACGATCAGACGAGCTATGACCGTTTCCGCATGAGCGGCCACATGCTCGACTGGTCCGACCAACCCCGACCATTCAAGGAATATCCGGGGGTGGAGCCCGTCCCCCTTCCAGAAAAGGTCTCGCTCCCCGGGGAGTTCCTCTCCAGCATATTGAAGGAGGTCGGCGCCGGTGAAGAGGACTTCGAAGCCCTCACCCTTGAGCAACTATCCCGGGTCCTTCTCCTGAGCTACAGCCTGACGGCCAAGGTCCGCCACGGAGACGGGGATTTCCACTTCAGATCCGCGGCCTCGGCAGGGGCCCTCTACCCCACCGAGGTCTACCTGGCATCGAAAGGAACCGGAGGCCTGGAAGACGGTCTCTATCACTTTTCGATCCTGCGTCACGCCCTTAATCCCTTACGAAGGGGCAGGCTGTGTGCCCTGGTAAGGGAAATGATCCCCGGGGAAGGGGCTGGGGATCCCGCCGCCGTTTTCTTCTTCACCGCCGTCTTCTACCGAAGCGCCTGGAAATACAGGGACCGGGCTTACCGGTATCATCTCCTGGATACCGGGCATGTCCTGGAAAATCTCCTCCTGGCCCTGAAGGCATTGAAAATTCCCTGCATGCTCCACTATGATTTTGACGACCGCCGGGTCAACCGCCTCCTCGGAGTTGATGAGAGGAAAGAAGTCGCCCTGGCCTTGGCCTGTATACCAGCAAAATCCACGGCGGCGGGAGACACCGATTCCGCCGATCTCCTCCCTCTACCTGAACACCTGGTTCGGGCCAGCCGGGTCGCGAAACGGGAAGCCGACTATCCCCTCATCCGGGCCATGCATGAGTCCGGAATCGGCGGGAAGGGAGGAGGGAAGCCCCCCCACCCCCTCCACCAGGGACCGGAGCCTTCCCCCGGCCATTGGTGGGAGGTGCCTTCATCGGCTCCCTGGCCGGAGAAGATCTCTTACAGTGAGGTGGTGTTTCTGCGCCGTTCCAGGCGCAACTTCCTGAAAAAGCCCCTAGAAGAAAACGAAATCATGGCCCTCCTGGACTCCCTCTGTATCCCGGATCCGAAGGCATGGCCCCCCGAGATCACCGGAAGAGGATCCCTTGAAATCGGTTTCCTCCTGGCCGAAGGTGGACCCTTCCCATCCGGGTTCTACCTCCTCGATCCCGTACGGCGGGCCTTCGGAATGGTGATCCCGGGGGGCCTTACGGACAGGATGTCCCGCATCTGCCTGGATCAGGCCTGGCTCGGGAATGCCGGTATCCATTTCCTGTTTCTTGCGGACCTCGAGGAACTCGACCGCAGGTGGGGGGCCCGGGGCTACCGCTATGCCATGATGGCCGCAGGCCGCTTGGGGCAGAGGCTTTACCTGGCGGCTACCGCCCTGGGCCTTGGGTGTTGCGGTATCGGGGCCTTTTACGACGGGGAGGCCTTCGAACTCCTGGGGCTTAAAGGAGGTGTCCGCCTCCTCTACCTGGTGGCGGTGGGACGGATAAAAGGGGGACCCGGGACCGGAAGTCTGTAGCTTTAGGGGCCAAGGGTTCGAGTGAAATGCTCAGGCCGGCTTAACGCTCATACAAAAAACACTCGGCCACTTGAATCCTTGGATCCTTGAACCCTTTTAAAAAACGATCGAACTGAAGTCTTCACCTGAAGGCCGAAGGTTCTCCCATTCCTCGAATGGGACATTAAAAAATGCCTGCACCACCGGAAAAGGGGTATAGGGTCTTTTCTCGGGTGACTATCGTAAGGCCCTCGTTATTTCAGAGGGTTTGGATAAAAGACAGGTTGGATTCCTTGGAAAAAACTCAGTTTCGATGGTACGACGGTGCGCTCCTGCGGGTAGTGCCCCCGCTTGCGGCCCTGTTGATAAAGTCCTGGATGCTCACCTGCAGGGTTGTGGAGACAAGGGGCAGGGAAAAGGCGGAAGAGGCCCTTGAGCGGGCCGGAGGAAGGGCGGTTTTCGGTACGTGGCACCAGAGGATGAGCTACCATTTTCACCACCTGGGCGCGCGAGGGATCACGGTAATGATCAGCCAGAGCCGGGACGGAGAATACGCCGCTAGGGTCGCGACCTGGCTTGGGTTCAAGAACGTACGGGGATCCTCGACCCGGGGGGGTTCCAAGGCGCTCAGGGACCTGATTGAACGGCTCAAGGAGGGTGCGATCGGGGGCATGTTGGCCGACGGTCCCCAGGGGCCCCCGAGGGTGGCCAAAATCGGTTCCGTGCTCATGGCGCGAAACGCCGGCGTCCCGCTCATCCCGGTCCTCTGGGGGGCGGACAGGTGCTGGGTCCTCAATTCCTGGGACCGTTTTCTGGTCCCCAAGCCCTTTGCCCGGATCGCCCTCTATTACGGCGATCCCATATGGGTGCCCCCTGAGGCCGACGGCGAGGTTCTCGAGGTCTACCGCAGGAGATTCGAAGATCTGCTGAATCAAGGTGCCCGCTGGTGCGACGAGCAGTTCGGAGCGGAAAGGCCCTGGCGAAAGGCCGGTAAAAAGGGCCTCCCCGAAATCGGTCCTCTACCTCCTCCTTCCTGAAACAGCTATTCCACCCTGGACTCCCGGAGAAAATCCCTCAGTCCCTGCTTTCCGCTCCCTCCGGGGGACTTATATTTTTAACGGGTTCAAGATTGTTTATGCAAAATTACGCTTGAAGGGACAAATTCTTTTAAAGACCGATGAGTTCACTTCAACCGAAAACGAACCGGCACCACGACCCACATTTCAACGGGTTCATCTCCTCTCTTCCCGGGCTCAAAACGCCACTTCCGGACTGCATTCAGGGCCGCCTTGTCCAACACGGGATACCCGCTTGAATGGAGAAGTCGAACCTCCTTCGCCTTCCCCTCCCGGTCCACCAGGACCTCCATCTGAACCACCCCCTGGTAGCCCCTCCTGCGGGCGATCCGGGGGTAGCGGGGGGGGCGGTTTTCCTTGTAAAGAGGCATGGCTTCACGAAGCGTCGGAGCAGCGGGGGCTGCACTTTCCGCTCTTCCGGCACCTCGGACCGGGCTCTGCCTAAGGACCGCATTGGGACCCCGGAGGTGAAAAGAGGAACCCCTGCCCGGGTTGCCCAGGGAAGGGGAGATTGAGGCCACGGGGCCAGGTTCTGGAACCTTGGCCGGAGCGGGGCTGGGCTTGGGCGGCGGGGATCTTCTGATCTCGCGGGTTTTCAGGACCCTGGGGGGATGCATGGTCATCTTTTTTTGGGGTTTTTTGGCAGGTTTCGGGGGCTGGGACCGCCTTTTGCGGGGCGGCGGGGGGGTGGATTTCTTCGGCGGGGCGAGTGGAGGTCTTCTCTCGCTCGCCGTCTCCCTGGGAGGTGAAGAAATAACCTTTTTGGGAGACTCCCGGTAACTGAGGGCCAGGCTGAGGGGTTCCTTCCGGAGCCGGGGCGGAACGATCTTCGGGCTCCAGTGGGGGGAAAAATAGAAAATCAGGCCATGAAGCATAAGGGCCAGGCCGGCTGCCGGCAAAAGGGGTCTCACGGCGACGAATCCACCTCCGCCTGGAGGGAAATGCGGGTAAGGCCCGCCGTCCTTATGGTGTCCAGCACCTGAAAGAGCCTCTGGTAAGGAAGCCCCCGGTCGGCGAAAAGCAGCACTCCTTTTTCTCCACCGCCCCGGGCACGCCTCCTCAACTCCTGTTCAAGCCCCCTCAGGTTCGTCTTACGCTTATCCAGGTAAACGGTCCCGTCCTCCTTCACCGTCACGGAAATGATGGAGGTCTTGTCGATCTTTGCCGTGTTTGATACGGGAAGACGGACGGGAAGGCCCCTGTGAACGGCCATGGAAAGCATGGCATAGATGAAAAAGACCAAAAGAAGGAAAACGATGTCGATGAGGGGCAACATCTCGATGCGCGGACGTCTGGGGCCTGGAATCCGAACCTTCATGGCCTCTCCCCCCCTTCTTCTTCGCTGGCGGAAACCAGCTTTTCGTAAACGATCTCCAGGCTGGTAGCATATTTCTCTATCGCAGAGGCCGCGTTTTCAACCCGCGAGTTAAAGTAATTATAGGGCAGGACGCTGAGAATGGCGATCCCCAAGCCCGAGGCCGTCGTGATCAGGGCCTGGGCGATACCGGCCGTCACCGCCTGGGGATGCTCAATCCCCGCCGTGCCCAGGAGCTCAAAGGAGGAGATGATTCCAATCACCGTTCCGAAGATTCCCAGCAGGGGAGCCACCGTGATCATGGTATCCAGCACGATCAGGTAGCGGCGCATCCGCTTGATTTCATCGGCCGCCGCCGTCTCCATGGCCTTGCTCATGGAAAACTCCCTGTGAAGGATCCCGCTGACCAGGATTCGGATGATATAGTCCTTGGATCCCCTGACCTTCTCCTTGATCTTTTCCCAATCCCCTTGGCGGCAGAGTTCCAGGACCTCGTCCACAAGGGGTTGGTTACGATGGAAATCCTCACGGACCCAAAAAAACGCCCGCTCCAGGATGACTGTCAGGGACAGGATGGAACACAATAGAAGCGGGTACATGACAGGTCCGCCCTTGATGAAAAAATCGATCATGGAACCTCCTTCACATCAGACTCACCCGGGGTTTTCCCGTGGCGGGGTGACGGTCCACCAGGACGGGGCAGTCGTAGACCGCCTCCAGGGCGGGGCCGGTCAGGACCACTCCCGGGTCCCCGATATCGAAGACCTCCCCTTCCTTGAGCAACACCAGGCGGTGGCAATAGCGGGCCGCCAGGTCGATATCATGGGAGACCAGGACCACGCTCAGTCCCTTTTCGCGGCTCAGAGAGGAGATGAGCCCGAAGATCTCCCCCTTGTATTTCAGGTCCAGGAAAGACGTGGGTTCGTCCAGGAGTATGATTTCCGGTTCCTGGGCCAAGGCCCTTGCAAGGAGGACGCGTTGTTTCTCACCACCGGACAGCTCGTGGATAGAGCGTCCCGCCAGGGCCAGGGCATCGGTTGCCCGGAGGGCCTCCTCGGCCGCTTCCAAGTCCCTTTCGTCTTCGAAGCGAAGGCCCTTCAAGTGGGGAAACCGCCCCATGAGCACGACCTCCAGAACGGAGAAGGAGAACCTGAAGTGGTTCTCCTGTGACACCATGGCGACCTCCCGGGCCAATTGAGGTCGCTTTATTCCTTTAAGCGGCCTTCCCCGCAGGAGGACCTCCCCCTCCCGGGGGACCAGAATCCCGTCCATGATCCTGAGCAGAGTGCTCTTGCCCGAACCGTTGGGGCCCAGGATTCCCAGGATATCGCCGGGGCTCACTTCCAGGCTGACGTTTCTCACGGCCCAGGTGCTTCCGTACCTGTAGCCCACGTTTCGGAGGGTCAGGATCGGGTCCACCGGCTTCCCCTCGTCTTCAGGAGGTAGATGAAAAAGGGAGCCCCGAGAAAGGCCGTCACCACCCCAACGGGAATTTCATTGGGGGAGATGACTGTCCGGGCAATGGTATCCGCTGCGACCAGGAATGCGGCCCCGCCGATGGAAGCCGCGGGAATCAGGAGCCGGTGATCGGATCCAAGGGCCATCCGGGTTAGGTGGGGTACGATCAAGCCCACGAATCCGATGAGCCCGGAAAAGGAGACCACCAGACCGATGACCAGGGAAATGATCACCAGGCACACCTTCTTGGTCCTCTCCACCTCCACCCCGAGCTGAGAGGCGACCTCTTCCCCTGCCGTCATCAAGTTCAGGTGGCGGGCGTGGGCGTAAAGGACGACGGAGCCCGCAAGAAGGACAGGAGTCAGTACGGCCAGGGGGATGTACCGGCTCTGGGAAAGATCCCCGTAAAGCCAGAACAGCATGGTGTGGAGGCGGCTGTCCGCCGTGGTGGAGATGACGAACATGATGATGGCCGTGAAAAAGGCGTTCACGATGACCCCCGTAAGCAGGATCGTGGAAGACTCCATACCCATCTGCCGGGATCCCAGGGCAAGGATCAACAGGATGGTCGCCAGGGCGCCGGCAAAGGCCGTTATGGGAATACCCATATTGAAACTGAAGCCCGCCAGTATGCCGAGAATCGCCCCGAAGGCCGCACCGCTCGAGATCCCAAGGATGAAGGGCTCGGCCAGGGGGTTTCTCAAGATGGCCTGGAATACCACTCCTCCGAGGGAGAGGGCGAAACCGACGATTCCTGAAAGAAGGATCCTCGGAAGCCGGATCCTGAGGAGGATCAAGCGTGCAGGATCGGACTCCTGAAGCTTTCCGGCTAGAAGGGACAGGAGCTTTCCCGGGGAGATATCGGCCGTTCCGAGGACAAGGGAAGCACCCGCCACAAGCAGGGACCCAAGGACAAGGAAAAGCGATACGATCGCCACCTTTCGTGGCGTCAAGGGCCGCTTGATTGGGGTCTCCTTTACACGCATATCCATGTCGGGATCCGGCCGCCTGGACGCCTCTCCCCCTTTCAGTTCCAATCCGCCTCCGGGTGAATGATCCGGGCCATCCTCTCAAGCCCTGCAACGATCCGGGGAGATGGTCGATCGATCAGGTCCGATTCGATGAGGCAAACCCTGCCCTTTCGGACCGCCGGGATGGACCGCCAGGCCATCCAATCCCTCCGCGCCTCCTCGAATCGTCCGCCCCTTTCCATGGAAGAGATCAAGATCACCTCGGGTTTCCTCCGGATGACCTCCTCGATACTGATTCGGGGATAGTTCGCCCTCTCATCCCGGGTGATGTTGATGCCGCCTGCCAGCCGGATCAGGTCATTATGATATGTGTTCCTGTTCACGGTCATGATCGGGCGGATGTTGATCTGAAGAAAAACCCGGGGTCTTCTCCTGGAGCCGACCTTCTCCTGAACGCTGCTCACCCGGCTCCACAGGCGCCTCGACAAGTGCTCGCCCCTCCCCGGGACACCACAGAGACGCCCCAGGATCGCCACGGACTGGATCACCTGCCCTAAATTTCTAGGATTTACCAGAAAGACCCGAATGCCGGCCTTCTCCAGCAACTCCACCGCATCCCGGGCGTTCCCGTCCACTGTCCCGATGACCAGGTCCGGGGCAAGGCTGATGATCTTTTCCACATTCAGGTTGATGTAGCTCCCGACTTTCGGTTTCCTGGAAGCCTCGGGCGGGTAAGAGCTGAACCGGGTCACCCCGACCACTCTCTCCCCCAGACCAAGGGAGAAAAGGATTTCCGTCAGGCTGGGAGCCAGGGAGACGATCCTCTGGGGAGGCGCATCCAGCCGGACCGATCTTCCGAGGGCGTCCGTGAAAACCGAGCACGGGGCCGAATCCGTCCAGGAGAAAATGAGAAAAAGGAGAGCCGACCCCAGAAGTGCCGTTTTTTTCAATCTGCCCATGCGTTACGCCCGCTGTGGTGGAAACCAAATCCCGGTAGCCCGGGACAGGGTACTTTTTCCGGGAAGTCGATTCCCCGTATTCACTTTGTAATCGCCCCTCCGGATTCTGTCAACGCCGGTCCCCGGGCTTTATGGAAGGGCGCCTGACTCCTTTGGGTAATAACCCCCATCCTTTCATTACGCGTCCCAAGCCCTTGTTCCCCCGTCCGCTTGGGAGAAAGGGACTTCCTCACCGGGTGTCCTCAGGTTTCGGTGGGTTCGATCACCCCTGAACCCCTCAGAAATCCACTCGAATTCCCCCGTAAACGCCCCCTTCCGGCATGGGGTAATAATAATAGGTCCCGCTGGAGGAAACGTAGAAACCGTAATCGGAATATTTTTCATTGAAAACGTTCGAGGCATTCAGGAAAAATTCCACTCCCTTGACCCTGTAGCTGGCATAAATGTCCACGGTCTGGTAATCATCCATTCTTTTTCCGCTGTTGCTCCGATCGTTTCCGAAGTATCGCTTTCCCACATAGTTGTACTGGACCCTGAACCTGCACCCCTCAAACGGCATGACCTCGATTCCGGCGTTTGCCTTCCAATCCGGCACCAGGGGGATCCTCTTCCCATTATCCTCCCCTGCGGTGAATTCCGCCCTTGCGTACCCTCCGCCCCCGTAAAGGGCCAGCAAATCCCACGGCTGGTACCTGACATCCATCTCCACCCCGATATGCCTGGTCTTGTCCAGGTTCTCGTTTTGCTGGGTAGCGCTGTTCCATGTTATTTCATCTTTAACGTCCATCCAGTAGGCCCTGATATTCACATAACAACCGGCAACCGGGGCCAGCCTGACCCCCGCCTCGTACCCGACGGCGCTCTCCTGTTCAAGGGACCGGTTCACGGCACCCGTGAAAAGATTGGTATATTCGTCCACCGCCGGGTACCTAAAGGAACGATAGACACGGAAATAGGCCTTGGAAGCAGGCTTGAAGTTCCATGCAATCCCGGCATTCCAGGCCCATTCACCCTTGTCCTTTTCCTCGTTGGTCACGGCGCCCGAAACATCCGCCCCCAACTTGATTACAGGCTTTTCGTACCTTAGGCCCACATTAAGGAGCAGCGAATCAGTCACGTTCCATTCGTTCTGGACATAACCGCCCAGGGTTCGCTTGCTGTGATCATAAAGATTGGTTCTGGCGCCCTTGAAGAATCCTTTCGTGGCTTCATAGGACGTCTTGTAGAGGTCAAGGCCAAGGGTCAGCCGGTTGTCATGCCCGACCAGGGGCCGATCCAATACATACTGGGTGGTGAGACCATTGGTTCGCACATTGAAGGTCATGTAACTCCACCATGAGGCCATATCGCTGTCCCGATTCTCGTTTCTGTGACTGATATGGAGATTCCACTGACCCCCTTCCCCCCAGTCAGCCTCGACCCCGGCCACGAAGGTGGTTTCCCCGTCCATGCCCTCATCACTGGTATTGACGGATTGTTTCCGGTTCCGGTCCATTTGTGCCTCTATCAGGGAACCGGGGAATTGGACCTTGGAGTAGTTCACGTCGGTCTCGAAGAACAGGGACACCGTGTCCGAGGCGTCGCAGCGGATCTTGCTGTAGAAATGCGTCTGTTCTTTTCCGGAGCGGTCCCGGTACCCGTCGGTCCGGTACCGTGTAGCCCCCAGGACGACCCCCAGCCCTTCTTTTCCGAAAGCGGTTTCAACGTGGCCCTTACGGGTGTCCCAGGTCCCGACGCCGATCTCGGACGCAATCCTGGTCACCCCGTCCCAGTCCTTGGTGACGATATTGATAACGCCTCCCATGGCGTTGTCCCCGTAAAGAACGGACCCGGCACCGTGAAGGACTTCGATCCGCTCGATATTTTCAACGGGAATGTCGGACCACCGGACCCCGGACTGGTCGATGGGATTGACCCGCCTGCCATTAATCAAAACAGCCACATGGCGGTCGGCGGATTCCCCGAATCCCCCCATGTCCACGCTCTGGTTGTTGCCGTTTCCGTTGAGATCCCTGACAAAAACCCCGCCCAGGGACCGCAGGATATCCGGGACGGACTGGGCTCCACTCTTCTGGATCTCTTCCGCCCCTATCACGGTGACCCTGGCCGGGATCTTCTCCACCTTCTGTTCAAACCTGGTGCCTGTTACGACGACTTCAGGCAGGGCCGCCACCGGACCGTTCTCTTCCTCCTGTGCCCCGCACCGGCCTGAGAAGGAAACTCCCAGGATCAATATCAACATACCAACGAAACATCTTTTCATGATTACCTCTCCTCCTGCAAAATACTTACGAAAAAGTCCGCTTTACGGTATTATCCCGTGCCTAAAAAAACCCCGGATCGATTCAAGATCGACCCGGGGACCTCCCTTTTTCGTCCTCGAGATTTTCCCGTTACACCCCGGTCCGCGGAGATGATGTACGGCGCAGTCCAGGCAGGTCTTCTGACTTTCGGATCTTCCTACTCCCCGCGCCTTCCCACCCTTGTTTGCATCCCGGACAGTGGCTTTTGTCCTCATTTCAGCGGTTCCGGAGAACCCATGAAATGCGGACCGCGGTTTTCGTCCCCGATTACAGCGGCGGGCCCGTCCCCGATTTTAACGGGGTTCCCTATTAAGCCCACTGTGGGGCACCTGGACCTGATAAACGCTTTATATATTGAAGAATCCGTTATCAGTCAAGGGCCTTTCCAAAGATTCCAACGCCATCCCTGATCGGCCCTAATGGATTTCACCTCTCAGAGATCCAAAGATTTCCCCCACCCCTAACCCCCTGAAATAACGAAGGTTTACCCGTGGTCGCATCGAAAAGATCCCCGTGCCCCTTTTCCGGTGGTGCGGACTATGGTTTTCAGGTGAAATACTTGATCCAGAGATTCCCCGGACAGGCCTTGGGAGGTCTGTTCCCTAGAAGGCTGGTTCGGGCAAGGGCCGATGGCCCCTTTTCTGAAGTGACTGGCGGGAGGGCGCCGTGGTTTTCGCGGCTTATCAGTGGGGGAAGCCGCAGCTCACGCTCTAAGAGAGCGGGAGAATGCGGAGGGGGCAGGTGTCCCCCGCTGATAAGCCGCTGAAAACACCAGCCCGGGAGCC
>JAFDEE010000045.1 GCA_019310525.1 Deltaproteobacteria bacterium
ATGTCAGCATCTTGAATCTCCAATTTGCGCATAGCTGCTGCCCTCCTTATTTTTTCAGTATAGGATAACATAAATCAATACTATGCGCAAATATTTATGGCGTTATGTATAAATAAATTTTCTACAGATGGTAGACAACTTTATTCCGCAATTTTTATTTAGGAGGTATTCGTGATCGAGCAAGTTGCGGACAGCGATAAAATCATCGCCATTATCATCCGTAACAGCTATTCGAATGAGGGCATTACATTCTTTACACCTCAAGATTTCTCCCAGCAAATGGCTTACATGCGGCATCCGGCATGCCATCGAATAGCCCCACATGTGCATAAGAGGGTGGATCGCGAAGTTCAGTTTACACAAGAAGTTTTATTCATTAAAAAGGGCAAGGTAAAAGTTGATTTCTATACACATGAGAAAAAATACCTGAAATCTACGATTCTTGAAACTGGGGATGTGATACTCCTCGCATCCGGCGGCCATGGATTTACCATGCTTGAAGAAACCGAGATGATAGAAGTAAAGCAGGGACCTTATGCTGGCGATGAAGATAAAGAGAAGTTTTAGTGAGGAGCGGCGAGAGTTGATCCCTGTTAATGAACCATCGCTTAGCGAGCGGGAAAAAGAGCTTCTTATACAATGCGTGGATTCCGGTTGGATTTCCAGTGAAGGACCTTTTGTCCGACTTTTCGAAGAGGTGTTTGCCGGGTTTGTGGGTGTGAATTATGGGGTGGCAGTATCCAACGGAACTGTTGCTCTTGAGATGGCGATAGCTGCTCTTGAACTGGAGCCCGGCGATGAAGTAATTATGCCGACATTTACCATTGTCTCTTGTGCTATAGCCGTAATTAGGAACGGTTTGCGACCCGTCTTGGTTGATTCAGAAATTGAAACCTGGAATATGAACGTTAATCAGGTCGCAGAAAAAATTAGCCCCCGAACAAAAGCGATCATGCCGGTTCACATATACGGCCACCCCGTGGATATGGATCCGCTATTAGAGTTAGCTGAACAGTACGGATTGTATATCATTGAGGATGCTGCTGAAGTTCACGGCGCCGAATACAAAGAACGCAAATGCGGGTCAATAGGGCATATGGGCGTATTCAGTTTTTACGCGAATAAAATTGTAACAACCGGCGAAGGTGGAATGATTGTCACCAACGACAGGCATCTAGCCGCTCGGTTTCGTTTACTCAGAAACCTTTGCTTTCAGCCGGAAAGAAGATTTGAGCATCAAGAATTGGGTTATAACTTCCGTATGACGAACCTTCAAGCGGCCGTTGGTGTGGCCCAAATGGAAAGAGCAGATGAGTTGGTTAGACGTAAGATATGGCAGGGGGGAGAATACAGAAAAAAGCTAAAAAGGATTGATGGAGTCAAGCTACAAGGTGTGAAACCTTGGGCAAGGCCTGTTTACTGGGTTAATGGTATTGTTCTGGATAGCGATGTTCCAATGGATGCATTCGAATTTGCAAACAGATTAAGTAAAAAAGGAATTCAAACCCGGCCTTTTTTCTGGCCGATGCATGAGCAGCCGATATTTCAAAAGTCGGGACTGTTTAGAAATGAGCGTTATCCAGTTTCAGAAAAACTGGCGCGCCGAGGGCTATATCTCCCTAGCGGAATGGCACTCACTGCGGCACAAATTGATAAAGTGTGTGAAGCGGTAAAAGAGACTTTAGCAGAAGTGGGCCGCTGATGGGTATATTTAAAGATTACGCATTGTTTTACGACGCTTTTTATGCTGAGAAAGACTACTCAGCAGAGTGCGACTTTTTGGAAATCCTGTGGCAAGAGCATGGTACACCTCCAGTCAGAAAGGTGCTCGATTTAGGATGTGGAACAGGTGGTCATGCGCTCATATTAGCTGAGCGGGGTTATGAGGTGATCGGTGTTGATCGATCTGGAGAGATGCTCAGCCAAGCTTGCGCAAAAGCAAGCGCTCGTAATCTTGATATCAGGTTTATACAGGAAGATATTAGAAAATTTAACCTTGGGCTCACCTTCGACGTTGCAATTGCAATGTTTGCGGTGATGAGCTACCAAATTACCAATGACGATGTGCTTAATACCTTATGCTGTGTTCGGAATCATCTGAAACCAGGTGGTGTTTTTATTTTTGATGTCTGGTTTGGTCCTGCAGTACTTAATGAACGTCCAAGAGAACGTCTTAATATTGTTAAGCACAATGAAGAGAAGATTTATCGGCTTGCCCAACCCAGCTTGGACATGATAGATCAGACGGTGCAGGTAAACTATCTGCTTACCGGAACGGGAAAAGGCCGAAAAATTCAGGAATCTCACCGGCTGAGATTCTTCTTTTATCGGGAACTGGACCTCCTCGCCAGGTTAAGCGAGATGAAATGCCTGGCTGTTCATCCTTTTTTGTCGAATGACAAAAAGCCCACCGAATCGACATGGAGCGTATCTTGCATTTATCAAGCACCTTGAACAAACACGCTAGCAAGCTGTCCGAGCGGCCTAAGGTTGGTATTATCATGTTCGCCTACGCCTTGGCTCATTCCCCGAGTACATTCTATCTTGCTCAAGTTCTGGCTGAAAGGGGGTATTCGGTCGAAATACTTATCAATAAGCAGGGTTACATGGAAGTTACATTTCCAAATCCAGAGATCCGAGTGTTATCCATGGGTACACCGGTTTTCCAGCCTTCTGTCAAAAACATAGACTCTCCTTCATCCTCTGATAATTCTAAAGAACGGCGCAACCAACGGTCATCTTCTTTTCTAATACCATTGTGGATGCAATTACTAGGGCGATTTGCATTCTGGTTGCTACCTATCTGGATACGACGGAACTATAGCTTTGTAATTGGCATAGAATCTGAGGGGGTCTTCGTGGCCTCCTTACTCAATTTATTTAAGCCCTATCCACTGATCTATTACAGCATGGAGCTTCGTCTATCAGGTGAAAACGATGAGGATGTGGAGACCTCTTGGCGTGTCCCCAAGAGACTCGAGAGATGGGCCCATCAGCGGTCACAGTTTACGCTTATTCAGGATCAAGAAAGGGCTGCTATTCTGTCAAGAGAAAACAAAGTGGACCTGTCAAAATTCCTTATCGTGCCTGCGGGCATGAAAGGGCCCCAGGTCACTTCGCCCAGTTCATACTTATATAAAAAGTTGAAAATACCGGAATATTGCAAAATTGTTCTATATGCCGGAAATATTGCGCCATGGTCCCTAATATATGATGTGGCACGGACCGTTCATAAGTGGCCCCAACCATGGGTACTAGTAGTGCACGGATTCGTAAGTGACCCGGAATATGCGAGCCAGATAACCGGATTCGGCTCTAATGGAAGGGTATTCCTGTCTACGGAGTTGTTGTCAAATGAAGCCATGGACAATATGGTCCGGTCGGCTCATGTTGGACTGGCGCTGTATAAGGCCGTCGGAACCAATTTTCGACTCACTGCTTCAGCATCCAGCAAAACCGCTCAATATCTCAAGTGTAGATTGCCGGTGATCGTCAGCGGCTTTGAATCTACCCGTAAAGTGATTGAAGCGTATGGTTGCGGGATTTGTGTAGAGAACCCTTCTGAGGTACCACAAGCTGTCCACCAACTGGAAAATGATTATGAGACTTATGCTCGCAACACTGAAATGTGCTACCTGGATTGTTTTCAAATAGACCCCTGGCTTAACAAAGCCCTGGATGATGTTGAGGCCAGAATTACCCATCCCATATAGTCTTTCCCAAAGATATAAACCCCGGAATTGTTTTCTCTTGAGAAAAAGAGACCTTTGAAAAACGGCTGATTTTGTTCAAGGTCAAGGAAGACGAAAATTTCAATCACCCCGCTTAGGATGCCAAGCGAGACAGGCATTCATACATTGAGTATTTCGAGGATTAAAATTTGTCCGCGCGTAGCGACGACTCCCCACCCTTCGGGCGGGTCCCCGGTTTGAGTCTGACACTGAGATTGAGCAAAAGGGGGCGTTTTTCAAAGGTCTCAAACAGAAATCGACGTTTCAGTTCAGTATCAAGCAGATAGATGACTATTACCGACCCAAGATTCTTCAAGAGATTTGATTCTCCAAATGGATTGGACAACTTCGAGTATTGGAGCAGCCTGGTGCGTGTTCCTTTAAAGACTGGCGGCACTCCCCGATCAATCCTGCTTATGAGGCCGGATTCCATCGGTGATTTCGTCATCTTTTCACGTCACTTAGAAGCTTATCGCAATATGTTTCCACGGGCTAAAATGGATCTCCTGGGAGTACCAGAGGTCTGCGCATTAGCCGAAGCCACAGGGCAATTTGAAGAGACCATAGCATGGGATCGAACCAAGTATGAGGAACGAGATACCTATTGGAGGGAGACTTTAGCTCGGCTAGCTGAAACGCCCTATGATCTCATCATTTATCCTTGCTATAGCCGCGAGGCCAATGCTGATGAAATGGCTGCAGTGATTCCAGCAAACGAGCGCTGGGCAGTGAGAGGAGACGATTGCAACCTTGATCGTAAAACCCTCAGGTATAATGAACGATTCTATTCCAGGATCGTGGAAATTTCACTGGATTCCGAACACGAATCAGAACGGAATAGAGCCATCTTGTCTGCCTTCAGTGGGTATTCCGACATCTTAAATCGAAATACGCTTTCATTATTTACCAAAGAGGATATTGCTATAGCGGAAAGACTCTTAGAAGGTCTTTCACCGCCTTACGTCGTAATGGTCCCGGGCGCGCAGAAATCATATAGATGTTGGCCTTGGGAACGTTTTGCCGAAATCATGGATTCCATTTTGGGCCGAACTCAATCTTCGATCCTCTTGGGTGGGAGTTCCGGGGAAATATCCCTTGTCAATCAGTTGCGGGCAGTATGTCGTGCCCCAGAGCGCGTCAGGGTGTTGGCCGGCCGAATTGGGATCCGTGCTTTCGCTGCGGTTTTATCTCGATCTGCGGTTCTGATTGGCAACGAGTCCGGCCCGGCACACATTGCTGGTGCAATGGGAATCCCGGCGTGGGTAGTGGTGGGAGGGGGACATTTCGGCCGGTTCCTGCCCGATCCGGCGGCGCCCGCAACCCGTGTCATTACATGCCGGCGCTCTTGTTTCGGCTGTAACTGGCGATGTATGGAAGCTGAGCCTCTCTGTATAACTGAAGCAACTTTTCCGGTCGATTCCTTAATTATGATTATTAATTCTTTGCATACAAAAAGGGAGGTTGTATGAAGCTATCAGCCTTTACTATTTCGTTTCAGTTAGAAGAAGTCGCCATACCTTTTGAGCTTTGCATCAGGCACCATCTTGATCTTGTGGATGAATATGTGGTCCTAGACTTGGGTAGTCGGGATGGAACATGGGAAAAGTTAAATGACATTTTTGGTAATGAACGGGCGGTCAAGCTGATACGAATAAAAGAACCAATAAATAAAATCAATTCCTACTGGCTGAATAAAGGGAAAGACATGGCCTACCGTCATACAACGGGAGATTGGGCCTTGATCAATGATCTGGATGAATACATACACGAACGGGATTTTCCTCACATTCGCGATTTAATAAAGGCCCATAAGGACGAAAAGGTCATATTTGGCTTTGACTACGCCCACTTTGTGGGAAATTACCGAACCAGGATCGTCGGTAACTACTTCAAGTGGAAGCAGATTCTTTTCCCAAGGGACGATATTCTTTCCACAAAAGGGCACATTGACGGAGGAACATTTTTTCCTGAAGATGGGAGTCGATACGAATACATTGATTCTGGTATAGTTGTTTACCATTACTGGCTCCTCTGGAAATGGAAAAAAGAGGACTTGAATACAGTCGATTGGAAAGGAAGGCAAGATAAAGAGTATTGTCGATATATTCGTCATGATGGATATTACCCGAGGCCGGTCAGAGAGCATCCTGAACGTTTTGTTTGTGATAATTTTGAATGCCTAAAGTATATAAAAATAGCCCCAAAACATCTGCCGAATATGAACCCCAAAGGTTACGAAGACAGACCGCCTGATGAGACGCGTCCATGATACAAATAAAGGTCGGATATCACTTCAAGGATTTCCCTCACATTGAGAAAGCAGGAAAATTAAGAGTATCGTCAAATCATGACCACAATAAACTATGATTCCTGTCAAGACCCATCCTTTTTTTTGATAGGTATGCCGAGGTCAGGAACCAGTTTACTGCAAGCAGTTATTAATGCCTCCGGAAATCTTTATCTTACTTCTGAATGCCATTGGATGCCCTATATCAAAAAAGCAAGCATTCTTGTCAACACTTTTGCTTCTGAAATTAGTGGCATTGAAAAATTACGTGTAGAAAAATTATTCAAAGATAACATCCGACTCCTCAATCGGAGTATTGTAAATCATGCCGGGCGTTGGGGGATGCAGGTTATCGGAAGCAACAATGCAGGTGCCCTTGATTATCTTATCGATCTCTATCCAGGCTCTCGTTTTATTTTCCTGGTAAGGGACCCCAGGGACTTGTTGCTGTCAATAATTCGGACGGGCATGGGAGCTGGCGTAGGGGCGTTTCCCGTCCAGGCTCATAATTCGTTGTTATTGATCAATCAAATAATGAAACGATTTTCCGATAGATTTATGCTCTTACGTTATGAAGATCTCGTTTCAAGCCCTGAAAAATCCATTCACAAACTTTGCTCTTTCTTAGAATGTAATTATTCTGAAAGGATGTTATTCCCTTTGACACAGCGCATCTCGGGGAATGAAAATCCAGCTCTGTCAGAAGAAGGATTAAAAAAAGGAATATTGTTATTCAACAAGAGTGTTATTAATCGTTGGAAATCACAGCTTCTCGATGATGATTTATTGGATCTGAATTGTATCTTTAGATCCCTTAAAGAATTTGAATATGATGTTTATGAGTACAGCAATTTAAAATTGTCGGTGGAGGCGGAAAACGCTTTTTCCGCTCATCTTAACGGCGCTTGCTTAAAGGACGGTACAACACTGGTTCAATCGTCTGAAAGCCTGATCGATATTAAATCAGTTGGTGTAGTGGGCCTTGAAATTACGGAAGGAAGAGACTCGATTCGAAGAATACATATTCAGGACCTTGGGGAGCTAATGCCTTCTAAAATATACAACAATAGATATTTATTGAGAATTGCAGATGGAAAACCATATGATGTAATAAAACGACCCTTTGTATATACCTGGCCATTATTTAAAACCTTCATTTCGCTCCCTTCCGGATCTCGAGTAGGAATCTATTCTGCAGGGGGATCTACAAGATCGTTTTTGGAAAAGATCGATCTAGTGGAATATCGTTGGGACTGCATTATTGATACATATCGACGAGGATCAATGAACAGGATTCCAATCATTGGGTTGGAAGATGCCATGAAATGGGATCTTGATTATATCTTTGTCACAAGTATTCATTATTACAATGAAATTAGAAATGAATTATTCAATAAGGGACTCAATGAAAGGGATGATTTTTGCCTGATTTGTTTTGCACACCAGGAAGTCGGTTAAGCGTGAAAATAAATGGCAGATTTAAGTGATATTCTTTTCATGGGGCATTTTTCGAAATGTCCCGTTGAAGGCGTAATGTTCTATAACGGAGAAATTCATCAGGAATACGACCTGTGGCCTATGTTGAATAAGGCGAGAGTGATTATTGAAATAGAGCATGTTACTCCTTCTCGGAGATGCTATTACAGAAAATATATCAGGTTTTTTCAAGGGCATAAGTTCCTTGTATTATATGACTATGTTACGAGGAAGAACTATCTTAAAAATTATTCTGTAGGATACGATAGGATATTTTCCGTTCATGCTCAAGCTGAAAAAGAGATTCGTGACCGTTGGGGAAATCCTGCGAAATTTTGGCCACATGGCTATGATTCCGAAAAATCCTATCCTATCGAAGGTTGCCGGGTGCGTTATGATATCGGCTTTTGTGGTTTCCTTGGCGAGAGACCTGGCTGGGGATCAAACCCGATATATTCAAAGAGACGTGAAGTTTTAAAAGCGCTGAAAGATCATTTTGGCGATAGAATGTGTATCCGGCAAAACCTCTATGGTGAAGAATACAATCGATTCTGGAACGAATGTAAAATCGGCATAAACTGCTCCCCACTGGGAGAAGCGACACTTCGTGTCTATGAAGTCCTCGCTACTGGTACCGCACTTGTAACCGATAAAAGCAAAGATATTGAGCTTATATTCAATAATGGGGAACATCTTTTGATGTACGACTCGCCAGCGGAGGCCATTTCTTGCTGTGAGCGCCTTCTTGCCGATGCAAAATTTAGAAAATGTATAGCAGAAAATGGACGAAAAGTGGTTTCAAAATACGAAAGGGCCCAACAATATAGTTCGCTTTCAAGGGAAGCAATCAAATATTTAGAAGATCACCCTCTCGATCATATTCCTACAATAATCCCATTTCCTAAGCCGCTTCATAAGGAGCCGACCTTTGCATGAAGGACATCAGGATTCAGATCTTCGGAAAGATTAACGATTCACTTCCTGAAGGATTAACCTGGTGCTCCGCCGCTTATGAGGATAAGTTTGCGTTTCGGGAAAAACTTACAGGATATTTACTGGAAGGAGTTCCTGATCTTTACTTAGAGATTCATACCCGGCCCTATTACGCCCATCTCATGAATAGGAATGCACCTAAGGCCGTATATTTTTGTAATTTCCCTGGCGGATATTTTCACAACGAAGCGATCCTGGACCTTTATGATTTTGTATTTTATAACAATATCATTGGAGAAAACTACTCAAGATTTCATTCAAACTGTCACTTTTTGCCACAATGGATGCCCGACGCATTTCTTTCCGGATCCGACAGCTACGGAGATAATGAAAGCAATGAATTCTTAGGAGCTAAAACTGATGTTGCATGGTGTAACACATGGTCATTCAATGACGTCATGGCGATACTAATGAGGTACGAAACTCTAAACGGTAAGTGGTTCCTGGGAGAGCCAGGACCTGGCGGTGACGCCGTTTTCCTGGGTGTATGTTTCAAAGCTGACTTCGTTTATGTTGACAGTGATTCCTCTTTCGCAAATCTGGGACGAGATATTGGAGCAGGATCCTTCATAATGGAAGGAAATTCCTTTGTAATTGTTGATGAGCCAAAAGAAAGAAAATTCAGGCAGGGGAAGATATTGAAAAAGCATCTTTTTCGTGAAAGGATCAACCAGATCCTATCGTTTTGTTTTCCGGATCGCAAATAAATCAGAATCATATCCAAGTTTTTCAACTAGTCACTCAAGAAAAGGCCTCATACCCCTTTGACAGTTATGGGGAGGGTATTTTCAGTTCACAAGTTCTCGAGACCTTTGAAAAAAGTTCAATTTTGTTCAGGATCAAGGAAGACGAAAATTTTAACCGCCCCGCTTAGGATGCCAAGCGGGACAGGCATCCATACATTGAAGTATTTCGAGGATTAAAATTTGTCCGCGCGTAGCGACGACTCCCCACCCTTCGAGCGGGTCCCCGATTTGAGTCTGACGCAGAGACTGGGCAAAAGGGGGCGTTTTTCAA
This sequence comes from Deltaproteobacteria bacterium, assembly GCA_019310525.1. NCBI lineage: Bacteria > Pseudomonadati > Myxococcota > Myxococcia > Deltaproteobacteria bacterium. Next base: position 9,505 of record JAFDEE010000045.1, read on the forward strand.
AGGTTTCATTCTCATGAGGAATCTCTTTCCATTCTATGTCTGGAGAGGATACACATGAATCGTGAATACTATGCAACCACAAAACGATATATCCGAAATGGTCCGATGCCCCGAACAACTCGGGAAAGGATAGAGATAGTGGTCGAGGTATCCAAACTTTTCAAGGTAAAAAAGCTGCTGATTACGGAGCCGGAATCGGTGATGTTTGTCTGGCACTCGCTCGATCTGGAATAGAAACATATTCAGTTGATGTCCCCGGAATTACAAGCGATTTTGCCGCTCTTCGATATAAAGACGCAGGACTGGACGTGAAGACACTTAGTCCTGAAGATTTTTTCGAGCTTCCTCCGGAAAGCCTTGACTTGGTGACCTCTTTCGATGTGTTTGAACATCTGGACAATCCTTTTAAATTTGTTCACAAGGCATGGGAAAAATTGAGTCCTGAAGGAATTTTAATCCTTTCCGCGGATCTCCATAATTTTTCTGATGAGGCCCATATAGCAGACCATTTCATATACGAGCCTTTCTTGATTCGGCTTATTGAAAACGTAGGTTTTGAATTACTTGACTCGGCCATACAATGGAGACCTCGCTTAAGAAATTCAAAATTCACCTTCGGATCCATACGTGTGGATTGCTTCCGAAAAATTATGGCTGGTAGTTCCCCGCTTGAACGATTCCAACGTATGGCTGCCAGATACAACATGAAGTAATATAACTTTGATAAAAAAATTATCATACTCCAGCTTAATGAGACAGAAATTGAAACCTAATGTTTCGTGAACAAAGAGAATTTCCGGAATTTATCGGTCTTAGTTTAACCGTTCGATGCCAGGCAAAGTGTATCTATTGCCCTGCTGATAGGGGGAGGCTCATAAATCCGAAGGATATGCCCTTTGAATTAGCCGCAAAAATTATCGATGAAGCCTCATTGAACGATAGAGTGAAAACTGTTCATCTGAGCGAAAATGGAGAAGCACTTCTTTCCCCACACTTCCTTGACATTTTTTATTATCTCAGAAAGAAAATGCCTTATGTAAGGGTGATGCTCCATACAAATATGGAAAAGATGGATAAAAGAATGGCCCAAGAGGTATTAAAATTAAAATTGAATGAAATTCTCCCCAATATGGATGGAGCATCAAAGACTACTTTTGAATATGCAAAAGGCATTAACTTTGAAAATGTAAAGAAGAATCTGATAGACTTCATAGATCTTAGAGACCGGATGGATTCAGATTGCAAAATAACAATTCAGGTTTTATCGCCAAACAGATACTTGAGGAGAGTTGTCGGCATCGATACAGATATTCCTGATGACTCAACACAGGTCAAAGAATATTGGACCCCCTTGCTAGGGCCACAAGACAAAATAGTTGTAATGAGAGGTGGATATCGTTGGGCAATACGAGACAAAGTAAAAAGGATAAAAACCGGGCCATGTCTTTTTTTGAATAAAAACGGCGTAAACCCTTCTGCGTACATCGCGCCCAGCGGTGCAATGTATGTGTGCTGCTTGGATGAAAATGCTAGAGTTGTTTTTGGAAACGTATGGAATGATTCCATAGAATCTATTTGGAACGGCGAAAGACGACGCAGCATAATGAATAAATTAAATATGAGACGTTACGAACAGATTGGGGAACCATGCATTTATTGTGATCAGTCTCCTTTACCAAATCTATAGATTATGACATGGGTGCCCAAAATAGAATTATTTTACGCTTAATACCTAATAAAATCAGAGAGATACCCGTATATAACGGCTATTCTTAAATTCAGGCCCTCTGCAGGCCGGTTGAAAGCAGGGGCCGGGATATTCTCCGCAGCGGGCGTATTTCGGCCCTGAATCAGGATAGATGAAGGGCCGAAATACGCAGTGAGCGGAGCCATGGACGGCCGAGCGAACGATAGCGAGGAAAACATGCCGGCCCCTGCCTGAAATCGTAAAATCCTATTTTGGGCAAGTGTGAGATTATGAGAAAGGTCAGCATTATCATTCCCACCTTCAATCAAGCCCAATACCTTCCCGCCTGCGTCGACCACTGCCTTTTCCAGACCTATCCCGACCTTGAGATCATCATCGTGGACGGCGGTTCCACGGACGGCACCAAGGACTACCTGGCCGGGCTGGAAAAGGAGGTAGCAGAACGAAGGGTGAAGCCTGTTGTCGAAATGGATGAAAGAGGTGAGATCATCAGGCGGGAGCAACGAGTATATCCTGAGGGAAGAAGGCTTGAAATCCTGGTATTCGGCGAGGATATCGGACCTACCCGCACCATCAACGAAGGCCTTTCAAGGGCAAGGGGGGAATACTGCACCTATGTCGTGGGTGACGACATCCCCCATCCCCATATGATCGAGGAACTCGTCTCGGCCCTTGAACGCACGGGTGCCGACTTCGCTTACTCCGACATGAACATCGTGGATGATACGGGACGTATCGTAAGGCAGATGCGCCTGCCCGATTACAGTTTTGATGTCTGCTTCGCACGATGGTACCACCTTGGCGTAAGTCGTCTTTACAGGACGGCATGGCATGAAAAGGTCGGCCTGATGGATGAAAGATATCAGGGAGCCAACGACTACGATCACTACCTACGGTTTGCCATGGCAGGGGCCAAGTTCTACCACTTGCCCAAGGTGCTCTATTCAGTGAGACACCATGGAGATAATCGCAAGACAGGGCAACATACAGAAGAGAGATATGCGAACCTCATTCAAGAATCCAAACATTGTGCGTGGCGCGCAAGGAGTTGGATTGAGGGCCAGCGGCATGTATCGGGGAGGCGCCGGGACAGCATGGGATGAAGAGCGCATGATGAGAAAAAAGCTGGTACAGGGTGAATTTCCAAGCATCTTCAGGAGTGGCAGTCATGGACAGGGACTATTATGCAGAGACTGAACGCTATATACGCAAAGGACCCCCTTCAAAGACTACGCGTGAAAGGATAGAGATAGTTACGGAAATGGTCAGGCTTTTCAAGGTGAAAAGGGCCGCAGATTACGGGGCGGGGAGCGGGGATATCTGCCTGGCCCTTGCCAAGGAAGGCGTAGAGACCTTTTCGGTGGATATTCCCGGCAAAACCAGCCGTTTCGCCGCCCTTCGCTACAAGGAAGCAGGCCTGGAGGTTAAGTGCCTGAGCCCTGAAGAATTTCAAGAACTGCCTTCAGAGCACCTGGACCTTGTGACCTCCTTTGATGTCTTTGAACACCTGATAAACCCCTTCAGATTCGTGCGCGATACATGGGAAAAATTGAATGATGGAGGTATCTTCATCCTTTCCGCCGACCTTCATAATTTTTCCGATGAGGCACATATAGCAGACCATTACATATATGAACCTTTCCTGATTCAGCTCATAGAAAACGTCGGCTTCGAGTTCATGGATTCTGCGCTCCAGTGGAGGCCGCACATAAGAGGGGAAAAATTCACTTTCGGGTCTCTACGCGTCGACTGTTTCAAGAAGGTCATGGCAGGAAGTTCTCCCTTGGAACGGTTCCAGCGTATGGCCCGAAGATATGAACTTTAAAAATGTTAATGGAATAGAGAAGGGATGGAATCCAGGTTCTATGAACAGTATTACCAATGGCTTGAAAGGATAGGCCGCCTCAAGGATGTCGGGGTTTTCTTCATAGTGGGTTCTCCAAAATCGGGGACCACTTGGCTCCAGAAATGCCTTGACATCCACCCCCAGATTTCCTCTGACGGTGAGGGCCACTTTGATCTTTTTGCAGATGCATTCAGGAATTTACTGGCGGCGTTCAACCAAGAGCAGAAGGGGCGTATTCCGAGGGCCCGAAATCCACTTTCCATCACCTTTGATGAAACCGATTTCAAGAACCTGTTGAAGGTGGTTATGGACAACCAGATGGTCAAGAGGATCTCCGGAAAGGATATAAAATGGGTCGGGGACAAGACACCGGAACATACAAAGGCTCTCGATCTCCTCAGGGAATTGTATCCGAACTGCAAGATTCTCCACATCATCAGAGATGGGAGGGACTGCCTGGTTTCATGGTGGTCGAGACACAAGCAAACGGTTCCGGAAGCAGAAGGTCTTGAAAATTATATCGAGTGGTTTACACGCAATTTATGGGTGCCTTACGTCCTGAAGGCAAGGAATTTCGGGCTGAACAACCCTGAAGACTATATCGAAATCAAGTATGAAGAACTCCACTGTATGCCATTAAATACCCTCACAACGGTCTTTGAATTCTTAGGTGTGGACAGCACCGATGAAACCGTCATGAAATGCAAAGAAGGGACAGACTTCAAGCGCCTCACCGGCGGAAGGTCCATGGGAGAAGAAGATGCCTCATCCCACTATCGGAAGGGCATCGTGGGGGACTGGAAAAACCACCTGGACAAGGATCTCCATGAAAAATTCCTCGAAACCGGAGGCGATCTGCTGAAGGACCTGGGCTACTCCGTCTGACTTTGAAAACGGTTTCCAACGATCATCCTTTTCAATTAAAGGCTTGAATTTGAGACTTCCATGAAAATCCTCCTTGTAAACTGTCCCATACGGCTTGAAGCCAAGCCCAACAACATCCCGTATGGTCTTGCCACAATAGCCGCCGTCCTTTTGCAGGAAGGCTTCGAGGTCGAAATCTTCGATATCAACGCCTTTCGCCCACCACCTGAAGTCATCCTTGACAGGCTCCGGTCCCGGCACTGGGATCTGGTGGGAGTTTCGGGCCTGATCACCACCTATAAATTCCAGAAGTGGTTGATCTCGGAGCTGAAGGCTCTCCACCCCGACCTACCGATCGTTTCCGGGGGAGGCCTCGCCACCTCATGCGCTCATCTCCTGTTCGAAAACTCACCCGTTGACATCGCCGTCCTGGGGGAGGGTGAATGTACCATGCTTGAACTTTGCGTGGCACTTTCCAGGGGAAGAGACCTGGAAGAAGTTCCGGGTATCATTTTCCGCACCGGCAGCGGAAAAACGATCCGAACCCCTCCAAGGCCCAATATTCAAGACCTTGACGCCGTCCCCTTCCCCGCATGGGATCTTCTCCCCATGGACATATACCTTGAAAACCCCATCTGGGGAGGAAGCGCAAAGAACTCTTCGGGTTTCCCTGAAAACGTTACCGTAACGAGGAGCATGAACATCATATCGAGCCGTGGCTGTCCCTTTTCCTGCAACTACTGCTACCATCTCTTCGGCCGGTCCAAGTACCGTTTCCGCTCGGCCCGTAACGTGGTCGATGAAATCGAGACCCTTGTGGACCGTTACGGCGTGGATTTCATCGGATTCGTGGACGACAACATGATGGCCTCTGAAAAGCGGCTCCTCGAGTTCTGCGACCTCATGGAGAAGAAAAAGTTCCCCCTGACCTGGGGCTGCCACGGACGGGTTACGAGCGCAAAAACAGAAATCCTCGAGCACATGGCCGAGGCGGGTTGTGTGTGGATCGGTTATGGGATTGAATCCGGAAGCCAGAGAATGCTGGACGCCATGAACAAGAAGGCGACAGTGGATAAGGCGAAGCAGGCCATCCGGAACACCAGGAAAGCCGGCATTTTCGCCAATACCACCTTCATTTTCGGTTATCCGGGCGAGACCTTGGAGAGCATACAGGAGACGATCGATTTCAAGCGGGAGATGGGGATCGAATGCGGTTCCTTCTTCGCTACACCCTATCCCGGGGCACCGCTTTACGAACAGGTGCGGCACCTGATTCGGGACGAAGAGGCCTTTGTGAACACCCTCGGAAACGCAACGGACTTTTCCATCAATCTTACCGATTTCGATGATAAAACCCTTTTTCGTTTGAAAAAGGCAATGGACGAGAACAAGGACGTTCTATAAAAGCCGTTCGCCGGGCGACAGGCGCCTTACCGACACTCCATGCCTGGATTGAAAGAGGTCTAGAAATATGAGAGATTATACCCGGATGGACCGATACCTTGATTTCCTGGAATCGGAAGTATACCCGGAACCCTGCTCCGAAATCCACGACCATATCACCGGACAGGTATTCGATCGGTTCATTGCTCCCAATGCCGAAAAGATCGAGTCCGCTCTTGACGTGGGATGCGGACAAGGACTGGCCCTTGGCCGGTTTAAATCATTGGGGATCGAGGCAATCGGGATTACCCTTGGAAACGAAGACTACAAAGAATGCATCAAGCGCGGATACAGGGTCAAACGAATGGATCAATCTTTTCTCGATCTTCCGGCCCATAGCTTCGATCTCCTTTACGCCCGCCACGTGCTTGAACACTCCCCCTTTCCGTTGCTCACCCTCTTCGAGTTCAACAGGGTCATGAAAGAAAAGGCATACGCCTACATCGAGGTCCCATGGGCCGAATCCATTCATGCCGACAACCCCAATCATTACAGCATACTGGGGAAGAGGTCCTGGCTTCACCTCTTCAGAAAGGCCCGGTTCTCTGTGTTGAAGGATGTCGTGGTCGATTTCAAGTTGATCGACGGAACGCCAGACGAGTACTGGGGTTGGTGGCTGCAAAAATCCGAGGATCTTCCCTTCACTTCGCCGGAGATATGAAATGAAAAACGTAGGACTCCTGGTGATCTAAAAATGAAGCTCCGATATTGGAAGAGACCCTAAAAGCGAATACTCGATATATAAAGGAAATATACGCCCTTTACGGCGGTGATGATGAAACCGAGAAAATATTGGACAAATTCAGGGAGGTCAAATTCTATATTAATGAGCGTGATGTTTTGTCAAAAACGGATGCTGATTTTAAAAAGGCCGACGAGAATCGATTTGTGATAAAGGACGGAATAAGAGGCGTGGTTTTACGTGAAATCCTCAAGCACTGTAAGGTGGGGGACTGGGTTACGCTTATGCATGGGGATGAGATCTTTTACCACGACCCCAACGCGGCTGCGGCACTTGCCGTCATTAGTGAGCACAATACAATAGTGTGGTTTGCTTGTCACTTTTTCCTGACTCCTTATGATCGGTCTGAATGGGACCAACTTAAGAACAAGCCATTGCAGGAAAGAATAACTTGGTATGCTACTAATGAATACCCCTGGACCGAGCCCAGACAATTTCAGATACAACCGGATTCATATTATGATCCGGAGACCCATTCAAGAGTTGTCCCGTATTCAGACGAAATAAAAATAATGCCCACTTGTCCCGTCTTTAAACACTATAAGGTGTGGAACCCGGATCCTGACGCCTATGAAGTGGTCTATTCCAAAAAATATAAAAGGAATGTCTCCCGGGAAAAAGGGAAATGGGGTACCCTTCCCTGGGAAATCAATTGCTTTGAGGATTTTTTCGTTGAACATCTTCCAGGTTACAAAGAGAAGCATAAATTCATAAACGACTTCGGTCGATTTGAAGAACATTTTAACGGCATGCTTGACCAGTTAAACGACTATCTGGTTAGAAACAACCTGAAATTGACCGATATCATTGAGAATGCCCCTATTTCAACCGTTCAATAATTCCGAGAATAGAGTTGCCCTCTCCTCTCCATTATGGATTCCCTGAAAACAGACGTGCTGATCATCGGGGCAGGGGCTGCCGGCATCCGGGCCGCCCTTGCCGCCGCTGAACAAGGGGTTTCCGTCCTCGTGGTGACCAAGGCCCCCCTCGCGCACGCTGGTTCCACCTTTTCACCTATCACCCGGGGTTGGGGGATTCAGGCCCTTATTGGAGCAGAGCGGACGGAAAAGAACCTTCAAGACTTTTACGAGGACATTCTTCGGGTGGGTCTTGGGCGATGTGATCCCCTTCTCGCCCGAATCCTTGTTGAAGAGTCCGGTCCCCGCCTTGAAGACCTGATGAACTATGGAATGGAATTCCGGAAGGACGCTCAGGGCGGTTTTGTGCGGGTCAAGGGCTGTTTCAGCACCTATCAGCGGGCCTTTCTCACGGCGGACATGGAGAATATCCGGGAAACCTTTCTGTCAATTTTTCGACGCTCCGGGGCGGGGCTTCTTTACGGAAAGGCGATCGAACTGCATACTTACGATGGGCAATGTCACGGGGCCTGGATCCGGCGCCTGGACGGGAACCTCTTGATGGTTCGGGCCGGGGCCACCATAATCGCCACCGGGGGAGGAGCCGGCCTCTTTCTTGAAAACCTTGTGGACAAAGGGCATCTCGGAGAAGGATTCGCCTTGGCACAGGCAGCCGGGGCCGAATGCACCAACCTCGAGTTCATCCAGTTCATGCTGGGGTTCAAAAGCGGGGATTCCCGTGAATTCTTTCCCCTAAACCAACTCCTTACCCCCGGAGTTCTTCAAAGCGAACAAAGGAGAGATATCCTGGTTGAAGGCATTCCTGACCCGGGAGCCCGCCTGGAGGCGATAAAGGCGCGCCAAACCCACTTCCCTTTTAGTTGTAGGGACGAGTCGGGTCTCATCGACCTTTGCATCTCCAAGATCCGCAAAGAAGGGGAAAAAGTCCTTTGGGCTGAAAAGGGTTCAATTAAAAAGCCGGGGGAGGTTCTACATCTCGCCCATGCCTTCAACGGCGGCATTAAGATCAATGAACGGGCGGAATCCACCCTGCCGGGGCTCTTTGCCGCCGGGGAATCGGCCGCGGGTCCCCACGGCGCAGACCGCATCGGCGGGTGCATGATGACGTCCACCCAGGTTTTCGGGGCCAGGGCCGGAACCCATGCCGCTTTGCGGGCAAAAAAGGCCACAAAAGCCCATCCTTCACTTAAGTCCCCGGAATCTCTCCCGGGGGCGGGTATCCTTGGACCGATGGAGGCCATTCCTCCCGACCTGCTCAACCTCTACCGTGACGCCCGGGAGTGTTTTTCGCGGGAACTCACGCCTCCCAGGGAATCAAATGGGCTCCTTCACTGTGTTTCAAAGATCGAAGAAGCACAGAAGCACCTCGAAAAAGCGAACAAAACCGATTCCTCATCCTTACCAGATATGAGAAATGCGCTCCTGGCCATGAAACTGGTCTGCAAGGCGGCACTGGAGCGCGGGGAGAGCCTCGGGTCCCACTGTCGATCGGACTTTCCGCCGCCTTTCCAAAACCTTGAACTGTCCGGGTGAGCCAATCCGGCTGGGGAATCCGCCACCCCTCAGCGCCACCAAACGGACGGTTTTTCCCTCTCCATTTGCCAAACCTTCCATCTAACCTACCGTAATATCAGCATATCTCATCTTTTCCTGCCTGGCACCTATCTTGCAGAAAAATTCATCAAGAGTTTCCTCTTCATTTTCAAGTCCTCGATTCTCCGGGATTTTTCGATCATTTCCGGGAACGTGAGGAATGAACTGGACGAAAAACGCGTAAATTCCCTGGAAAAAATGAGTGCCGGCTCTCGGCTTGAGCCGGGAATCCGAAGGGGCGGAGCCTGCCCTTCGGGCGGGGAGTCGTCGCTACCGGGCGGACAAATTTTAATCCTCGAAATACTTCAATGTATTCCTGTTGTTAAGATTTTCGCCTTCCCCTCCGGGGCGTAGGCCTTACGGGCCGGAGGCTTGACCTTGAATAAAATTGAACGTTTTTCAAAGGTCTCCTCATATCCTGCTCGACAAGGCTTCCCTTTTTGCCCTTCCCATGCCGGCGCGAGAGTACCCAGCGGAGTGTAACGGCCTGCCCTCGAAAGGGCCTGGGATGGAAAGTCAGGCCCTCGGGTAGGAGGTGCGTCAAATGAACTCTGGCCCTCTAAAGGGAAAAAACGACATGATAGACGAAAACCTCTTTGCGAATACCATAGCCCACGGCGAGGAACTCTTTCTTCGGGGTGAAATCCAGGAGGCCTTTGAGGCCTTTGAATCCGTCCTCGAAAAAGACCCGGACAACGTCCGGGCCCTGAACGACAAGGGAGTCCTCCTCAATTCAACCGAAAGGCCCCAAGAGGCCATCCTCAACTTCTCAAAGGCCCTCGAAATAGATCCCTATCACCCGGATGCCGCTTTCAACCTCATCTCCACCCACCTCGCCCTTGCAGATTGGGAAGGGGCCGAAACCCACTACTCCCGCTACGCAGGTTCCTTGCCTCCCGGGGATGCTGAAACCCTGGCCCGCGACATCCTTGAACTGAAATTCGGTGATACCTGTTCTCCCTCTTTGAAATCCATCCCACTGACGGTACACATTGATTCCCACACCTATTTCCTGAGGCTCTTCCTGGATACGCGAAAATACAGCCAGAGGATCCTTTGGGACCATGTCTCAAGGAACCAGGCCTATGAACCCGGGTTGTTCAAACTTCTGGGGGAGGTCCTTGAACCGGGCGACTGCTTCGTAGATGTGGGAGCTCACATCGGGTACTTTTCACTTCTTGCATCGAGGATCGTCGGGGAAAAAGGCCGCGTCATCGCCGTTGAACCCGAGGCATTGAATGCGGCCCACCTCGAAAAACACCTTCGAGAAAACAAGGCCGACAATGTCATCCTGATCCAAGGAGCGGCGGGTGCCGTCACCGGGGAAGCCAACTTATATTACAACTCTGACAATGACGGAGGGCACGCCCTCTGGGATACGGGTCTTCACTTCTACAATCAAAAAACCCGCGAACAGAGGATCGTGAGAAGAGTCCCCAGTTTCACCGTGGACGACATCCTGGGCCAGTCCGGTACAGGAAAAATCAAGTTACTGAAAATCGACACGGAGGGAGCCGAAAAAGACGTACTTTCCGGGTGTACGAAAATTATTTCAAATGATGGCGTTCCTTACGTGGTGTGCGAAATAAACGCCTTCGGCCTCCATCAAATGGGGACCCATGAAAAGGAAATCCGGGATTTCATGGAAGAACAAGGTTTTGGCACCTACCTCCTTCAAGATGGAAGTCCTCACATCGTCAGGCTTTTGCCCGGCCAGTACGTGAAATCGAGATATGTATTCAACCTCCTTTTCATGAAAGGAAATCTGCAAGGTGACAATTTTTCGGGAGTTGACTGAGGTTATGGAAAGACCGATTCCTATTGAGACGATTAACATCAAATATCACCCGGAGGATGAGCGGCTCGCCCTGGACCGCATGCATACAGGCAGACCCTTACCGCTCTACTCCCGGATGATTTTAGGCGAGGGTTCTACCTAGCTCCATGCCGTCTGGAGCAAAGGGACGAACCATTTCTTACAATGCACCAATACCAGGTCCTCCATATATGTTTGCCCCATGAAGACAACCTGGGTGACCAATTGGCCCACCAAGTAGTCCATAAGGCACTTCAGGACCACGGCCTGGGATGCCGCTTTCACGAGGTGGACCTCTGGGAGCTGCGCACCCAGGAACGTTTCCTGGACGATGAAATCGACAGGATCAACGAACAGTTTGATTTCATGGTGATCGGAGCCGGGGGCATGCTTTCCCCGGGGTTGATCAATTTTGTATTCCGGGATCCGGGGAACTGGTCCCGAATCAATATCCCTCTCTTCTTCTTCGGGGTGGGGGTCATCGCCAACAATACCCTGCCCAACCATTACGCGATCCTGGGCCCTGATTCCGATGCGCCGCTCGTAAAGGCCCTGCAGGCGGCCTCTCTGGTGAGTGTAAGGGACATGCGAACATGGCTTACGGCCGCCAAGGTGTTGCCGGATCACCGGGAAAGGCTTTTCCTCACGGGCTGCCCCACGATATTCTATACCGGGAACGGTCATGAAGATCCGGGAACTGCACATTCGCTGGCCCTCAACATCCCTTTCAATCATGGAGTCTGTTCCAAGTACTCGGACAGCCTGCTCCAGGTGGTCGCCTTACTCCTCAACCACACGGATTCCATCAAGTGGATCTGCCATTCGAGCGTTGAAAAGACCCATGCCGACGAGGTGGTGAAACAATTTGACAAGAAAATCGAGGTTCTCTACCCCCGTGATATCCAGAGTGTCCGGGAGGCTTACATGGGCTGCGAACTGGCGTTGGTCACCAAGGCCCACGCCGCCCTTTTCTGCCTCGCCAATCTCGTTCCCTTCGGGTTCTTCTCCTACGATATGAAATGCGACGCCCTCATGGAGATGATCGCGGATTTCCCCGGGGACTACATCTGTCATATCGAGACCCTTCCCAAGGTCAATATCGCAGGAATGTTGTCCCGGCTCCTCTATAACCTTCAAAGGGATGCGGCCCGCCTGAAGGCTTCCCAGAGGGTCCTGGTTCGTAAACTCCGTTCGGAATTTGTATTCTTCATGAAAGCACTCATAGAAAAGGTTGCCTGAACAAAAAGGATGCGTTCGATGTCCTCCCCCCTGGTCAGTCTTTGCATGATCGTCAAAAACGAAGAGACCACCCTTCCTCGGTGCCTGGAAAGTGTTCGGGGGGCCGTGGATGAAATGATTATCGTTGATACCGGCTCTACCGACAGCACCAGGGAAATCGCACGCCGTTACGGGGCC
>JAFDEE010000046.1 GCA_019310525.1 Deltaproteobacteria bacterium
ATGGAGCGGCAGCCTTTAGAGCCAGGCATTTGGAGCTACAGATGCCCCGGCTTCTTCCTGGGGAGTGTCACCGAATCACATCGCAGGGGTATGTAAGCCCATTTTCACGCCCGCTCAAGGATTCAATATTACATTTGAGATCCAGATGCTAAGGCTTGATGTTCCCGCCCGGTGATATCTTGGTGTTTTTGAAACAGGGGGGTATCTAGCCGGGGCCGCTGGCTCTTTTTCTGGAGTGACTTTCATGAGAAGGCACTTGTCAAGGAGTCGACGTGGCGACCCTGATGTTTTCCCATATGTTTTGCTTTCATCCGCACGCTTTGTGTGGGCTGCCGCTGCCCGGTGTCCCCCGCTGATAAGCCGCTGAAAACACCAGCCCGGGAGCCTCCGAACGAAAGAAAAGGCGCCACCGGCCTTTAGGAGCCTGGTATCGAATTCAAGTTCCCCTGCTTGAAGCGGCAAATTTCATAATGGTTTTAGCGTCTTACCTTCCCCGATAGAGCCGCAGGCTGTTGGAGACCACCGTGATGCTGCTCACAGCCATGGCAAGGGCAGCGAGGATGGGGTGGAGTTCCCTTAGGAATCGGGGCAGGAATGCCAGGGGATAAAGGGCGCCCGCAGCCACGGGAATGAGAATGATATTGTAGAAAAAGGCCCAGAAAAGGTTCTGTCGGATTGTTCGCATGGTGGCCCGGCTCAGATGGATCGCCTTCGGGATGCCCTTCAGACTCCCGCTGGCGAGGATGACGTCCCCCGACTCGATGGCCACATCCGTGCCGGTGCCGATGGCAAACCCCACGTCGGCCTGGGCCAGGGCGGGGGCGTCATTGAGACCGTCACCCACCATTCCCACCCTTTTCCCTCTACCCTGGAGGTCTTTGATCTTGGCAGCCTTGTCCTCGGGCCGGACTTCAGCGACCACCTCGTCGACACGCACCCGGGAGGCGATGGTCTTGGCCGTCTGCTCGTTGTCACCCGTGAGCATGACCGTAGTCAACCCCAGACGGTGAAGATCTTCCACGGCATCGGCGGATTCCGGCTTCGGGTTATCGGACAGGGCGATGAGGCCGACGGGGGTCTCTTCCAGAGAGATCAGCATCACGGTTTTTCCCTGGCCTTGAAGCCTGCGGATGGATTCCATGGCCGGGTCGATATCCAGGCCCATCTCTTTGAACCAGCCCGGTTTACCGATCAGGACTTCCTTTCCGTCGATCAAGGCCTTTACGCCCGAACCCCGAAATGCTTTGAAATCCTTTGGCTCCAGGAGAGACAGACGTCGGTTCATCGCCTCTTCCACGACGGCTCGGCCCAAGGGATGTTCGGATCCCCTTTCAGCTGAGGCCCCTATTTTCAGCAACTCCTCTTCGTCCCTTATAGAGTTTCCCAGGACCACGAGGTCCGCCACCGAAGGTTTTCCCTGCGTGATGGTTCCGGTTTTGTCCAGGACGATGGTATCGAGCCGGGTGGCTGTTTCCAGGGCCTCGCTGTTCTTAAACAGGATGCCCCGCTCAGCTCCCTTACCGGTCCCTGCCATGATGGCCGTAGGGGTGGCCAGACCCAGGGCACATGGACAGGCGATCACCAGGACCGCCACCAAACGGATCATGGCGTGGACGAATTCCCCCCCGATGACCCACCAGAGCAAGAAGGTCAGGAACGCGGCCCCGATCACTGAAGGAACGAAAACAGCCGCCACCCGGTCGGCCAGGGCCTGAATGGGCGCCTTGCTCCCCTGGGCCTCCTGAACGAGCCGGATGATATTGGCCAGTGCCGTGTCCTTCCCGACCCGGGTGGCCCGCATCCTGAGGCGGCCTTCTCCGTTGAGGGTCCCACCCGTTACAGTATCTCCCGGTTTCTTGTCCACCGGAAGAGGTTCGCCGGTCAGCATGGATTCGTCAACGCTGCTTTCTCCTTCCAGTATCTCCCCGTCCACAGGGATACTCTCTCCCGGCCGGACGATCAGTTCATCCCCTACCTTGACCCTGGCGAGGGGAATCTCCTTTTCTGTTCCGTTCTGCAGAATCGTGGCGGTCTTGGGCCTCAAGTCCATGAGTTTCCGTATGGCACCCCCGGTTCGGCCCTTGGTGCGGGACTCCAGCATCTTGCCCAGCTTGATCAGGGTGATGATGACCGCTGATGTCTCAAAATAGACGTGTTTCCCGAGGAGGGGAAGGAGGAGCAGGGCCAGGGAGTAAAAATAGGCCACAGAGGATCCCATGGCCACCAGAACATCCATATTGGCGCTCTTGTTTTTTAGACTTTTCCACCCGCCCCGGTAGTAATCAAGACCGGTATAGAATTGGACAGGGGTGGCCAGAATGAAAAAAAGCCAGTTGACCCAAGGGGCGTGACTCCAGGTCCCCAGGAGGCCGAAATCCCTTCCCATGCTGAGTGCGAATAAAGGGGTGGTGAAGGCCAGTCCCACTGCGAATTTCCGCGTTTGATTCCGGATTTCGGCCCTCCGGGCGGCCAATTCAAGGTCTTCCGCCCCTTCTTCGTCACCCTCCAATGGACGAATCGCGCCATAGCCAGCCTTCTCAACGGCCTGGATCATTTGCTCGATATCCGTCAGCCCCGGCAGGTATTCCACGCTGGCCCGCTCGGATGCGAAATTGACCGAGGCAGCTACCACGCCTGGGACTTTTTTCCTGAGGGTCCGCTCGATGGTCATGGCGCAGTTGGCGCAGGTCATGCCCGTCACCGTGAATTCAACCTTGGCCTTGGGGACTCCGTAACCGGTTTCCTCGATTTTACGGAGGAGGTCCTCGACCCGAACGTCTTGGGGATCGAAGGCGATAGATGCCCGCTCGGATGCGAAATTTACATTCGCTTCCTTTACCCCGGGCGTCTTCTTTAAATTACGCTCGATATTAGCTGCGCAATTGGCGCAGGACATCCCTGTGATAGGAATCTGGATGTTCGATAAGGGCATATGGATTCTCCGTAAGGGTTGCGTGGCCCTCCCTGGTTTAAGAAAGGACAGGGGCCTAGTGAGCCCGATATCGTCGGATGCCCACGGCGCGAGTCCTTAGAGGTTGGGGGGAAGAGAGGTCTGTTTACAGCCCCTTGGGGTAAGCTTGGAGCGATCTAGCCGGCCGGATAATTGATCTCCTCCAGGGTCGCCTTGATTTTCTCCAGGGTGGCCGGTGAATCCCATTCGACCTCGATTTCCTTCCTGGAGGGGTCTCCCTCGACCTTCGATACCCCTTCCAGTTCCCCTAGTTCCCTCTGGATGGTCATAACACAATGACCACAGGTGATGTTGGGGATGGAAAACTTTTTTCTTTCCATGTTATTCCTCCTGTTTTAATTTGTTAAGTAGTGCCTGTTTCTGGTTCGTGAACCCTTACAATCCCTATCTTTTAAATAGATTATAACAGCAGAACGAATGAAATCAAGCAAGGTGTGCCATGCCGGACTATATTCAGGCCAGGAAAGCCTTGTTACCGTTTTACCGAGACGTGCCGCTTTATGAACAGGTGGAAGATACCCGCTTCGTGCTCTACAAACCACCAGGGATCACCTTGGGAGAGATGCGGATAAGCCAGGGCAGGCACCCGGAAATTCTTTTCCTGAGACAGTCGGATCGGCTTGAAGGGATCCGTGAGGCCCAAACCGCCTTGAATGAGCAGTTGAGAAAGGATGCGAGGTCCGGCAATCTCGTCAGGGTGAAGGAAACGATCGTGGAAATCGTGGATGAAACTCTCCGGGAACCAAGGAGCGGGAGCCTGGAGGGTATGGCCGATACGGTGAACATTCTTGTCGACAGTTATTCGGAGCAGCCGGACGTCATCAGGCAATTGATCGATATGTCTTCAACGGACTATTCCACCGTGCTTCATTCCATCAATGTCATGGCTTTTTCATTGCTCTTCGCATTTTACAATGGATACAGCCGGAGCGAGGCCAAGTGGCTGGGCCTGAGCGGCCTGCTCCATGATGTGGGAAAGACTCGGATCAACAAAGAGATCCTTGTTGCTCCCCGCAGATTGACTTCCGAGGAATTCGAAGAGATGAAAAGGCACACGACGATAGGATATGAAATCCTCAAAAGATGCCGGTTCGAAAATGAAGCCGTCAGCCTCTGCGCCCTTGAACACCACGAGAAACTGGATGGGAGCGGCTACCCTTTCGGGAAGAGCTCTATCTCAGAAACGGCGCAGATTATCGGCATCATTGATTGTTATGAGGCCTTGACCAATAATGACCGCCCTTACAGGAATGCCATGGAGGCATTCGAGACCCTGGGACAGATCATTCGAAAAGACGTGGAAGCAGGTAAATGCAGCTCCCGGATATTTTCTCTTTTCGTGAAAAGCCTGAGCGGCAAGTAGTCGGAAATTTCCGGAAAAGAAGGATTCGAGGAAATAAAGAGGTTGCTATATTGCCATGAGACCTTGTAAAATGAATTTTTCCATTTCCCGGTAACGGCGGCCTCACGGTTTGCACGAGGGAAAGGGGGGCGTGCCGGATGGCGAAGATGGCCGGTGGGGAGGGACGATACGAGACCTTTGAAAAATGTTCAATTTTGGTCAAGTTCAAGGAAGGCGAAAATTTCAACCGCAGGAATACATTTAGTATTTTGAGGATTGAAATTTGTCCGTGTTTCACTTGGACTCCCCACCCTTCGGGTGGGTCCCCGGTTTGAGCCTGACGCCGCAATTGGGCAAAAGGGGGCGTTTTTCAAAGGTCTCGATACCTTTAAGCCCCCTGAAAAACGTTCACTATTTTTCAAAGGTCTCAGAGCACCGATTCGGGTACGATGAATGTTTCCTGCTTTTCACCGGGCAGGAGACCCTCGGGTAGGGCAGTCAGCGCCTTTCCAGCCTACACGAATTCATCCTACCGCTTGGATTCATGGCAGGCCTGAATGGCCGGAACCAATCCGTTTACCATTCCAGGATAAAACATCATTAACCAGAGAAAACCGTAAAGGATTCTTCGGATTCATTGCTTGATAAAAAGCGGGCCAATAGGGGGACGCTTCCCCCGCAAAGAGTTTGCCCGGATACGAGACCATGAGGATGGGGATCCGTGAAACCGGAGGATTCGTTTCAGGATTCTGAATCGGAGAGGGAGATCCGAGCTTGGTCCCTTTAGGGCCCCCTTTGTCCTCTCTCCAGTAAATCTAAAGGAGGATTCAATGAATATTTACATCGGCAGCCTGTCCTATGATTTGACGGAAAGCGAATTGAGGGAGGCCTTTGAGGCGTATGGGGCCGTTGATTCGGTCAATATCATCAAGGATAAGTACACGGGCAGGTCCAGGGGTTTCGGCTTTGTAGAGATGCCGAATGAGACGGAAGCGCGCTCGGCCATAGATGGCTTGAACGGGAAAGCATTGAAAGGCCGGACCATCAACGTGAACGAGGCCCGCCCTCGCCGGGATCGGTCGCACGGAGGAATGGGACGGAACAGGGGGCCCCGGTATTAAAGTCCCATTCTGGGAATGGGAGAAAAATCTGTGCCCTCAGTTGATAGTGATTTACTGCGGCTGAGGAGGGATCCTCTCCCTGTGGATTGAAGAAGGGCCTTGAGGAGAGGGAGCACTCTTCTTGGCGGGGATGGGCTCCCAGGGGACGAGGTTCCGGTCATCGCCGTTCTTTTCATGGGAAATGGGGTTCGCGCGAGGCAAAAGGGGGACCGGCCCGCCCTTGAGGGGTTTGGGCCGGGCATTCCCCTGGACTCAGGTGGCGGGAGGATGCGCCGCTAAAGTACGGCAAGGGGATAACCATGGAAATCCTACTCGATATCAAAATTCAAAGAGATACGCGGAGCAGTATGATCGTAAAAGCCAGCGAGGAAGTGAGAAAAGCCCTTAACGGGATGACCCCTCCCCTTGACGGCGAAAGGGATATCGTCAGGCTGAAAAAGTATGCCGGCCACCAAGGTCATATAAAGCTCATCTATGAAGTTGTGCGGGACGCGCGCACGCCAAAGCGGGATCAGACCCGATCGCCTTACCGGGAAAAGGGAATCGTCATGCAGGTCGACTAGATCGGACGTTTTCAAAGATCTCAAAATATTGAAGCCGGGGGTGGATTTGTCCCCCCCGGCTATAACGGTTTACCGTATCAGAATTCAGTTCCAGCTTCTGCCGGGCCCGTGCCCTCCCCACATCCGGCCCTGGCCGGGACCGAAATTCCACATATGGTGACCACGGGCGCCCATGCCGTACCCTCCCCATCCGGGCCGGGCGTCAGGAGCGATCTTTCTGGCTTCCAGGGCGTATCGGATCCTGGCATCAGCCAGCTTGGCCCTCAACTCACTGATCTCCTTTTGAAGGGTCATGGCCTTGGACTCATCCGGTTCAGAGCCGTTCAGCAGGATGTTGAGTTCACCCCTCTTGGTCCAGAGTTGGTTCCTGATCTGAGCGGTTTCGTCATAGAATTTCCTGGAAAGGTCCTCCAGTTGTTTCCTCTGTTCATCCGTCAGATTGCCGTAAGCACCTGCATATCCGCCAAAGGCAGGACGATTGCCGGGGCCCCAGGCCTGGCTCATCATGCGCCCGCGGGCTCCCCAGCGGGGACCATCAGCCATGGCGGGAACAACGATGATTGCGGCCAGTGCGAGAATCGCTGCTACGATGGCAAGTCTTTTCATTTTTCTTCCTCCTTAATTCTTGGTGTTTGTGAAACAATAGAGAAGGGTTGACGTTGATCCCTCCTGTTTTCGGTTTCATGAATGAGCAAGAGGTGTGCCATCCTTTATGTTTGGGGGCATAACTCCCTTGATATACAGACAAAAATTGATGCCAAGGCCCTGATTGCTGATCCTTTTGGTTGAAAGTAGGCAAAAAAACGCGGATACTAAGTATCCAGGTTGGATATTCGCTTGGGTAAAAAGTATCCAGGAGGGAAAGGGCCCTCTTCTTCATGAAAGTTGATGGAGCCGAGGAGGCTCTTTATCTCTATATGGACGGACTTTGGTACGTGCCTTGCTTCTTCCTAATAGCTAGTGCCCATCCATAAATGAAATCTGGAAACCAGCTGGTAGTAATCGTGAGTTGGGTTGAAACATGTTCAGGTCACTTAAAAAAATAGGTGTCGATATTCCCCCTTGGGTGATCCTGGCCTCGGTCTTGATCCTTGTCCCCATCTTTTTGTTCTGGACGATCCAGAATATCCATAAACAGAAGGAACAGATGGTCCTCCTGTTGCTGGAAAAGGGCGCGGCGCTGATTCGATCTTTTGAGGCGGGAACCCGGACCGGTATGATGGGTATGATGGGTATGCATGGCGGGAGATTCCAGCTCCAGAATCTCCTCATGGAGACAGCGCAGCAGCCGGATATCGTTCACCTGATCGTTACGGATTCCAGGGGGAGGATTCTTGCTCACAACGATCCCTCGAGAATCGGAGGCATTTACGGGGAGAAATTGGATCTGGAAGAAGTGGCACGATCCGATGATATACGTTACAGGCAGGTCGGGGATCGGCCGGGAGGTCGGGAGGTTTTCGAAGTTTTTCGGCGCTTTTCTCCCACTACCGTACTGATGGGGAGGCGAAACGGCCCAATGGGCGCCCCACGAAGGCATAACGTTCCTCCGGACTTTCGGGAGCTTAAGGGAGAGTCGGACCGGATCATCTTCGTGGGCATGGACATGACTTCCCTGGAAGAGGCCAGGAGAGCGGACAATCGGCACACGATGATCATGGCGGCCATACTTCTCCTGATCGGTTTTACGGGGATATTCATGGTATTCCTGGCCCAGGCCTACCGGACAACACGCACTTCCCTTACTCGAATCAAGGCCTTTTCAGACAACGTAGTGGAAAACATGCCCATCGGGCTGGTGGCTGTGGATGGGGAGGGAAAGATCGCCTCATTCAACCAGGCCGCCGAATCCCTCCTCAACGTTTCGGCCCGGGAGGTCCTGGGCAAGAAGGGCGAGGAGGTCCTGCCGGGGGCGCTATGGGGAATTACGAATGAGTTGAGGAAAAAACCAAGAATCCTGGACGGGGAACTGGATTGTTCCCTTGGAGGGGACAGGGTCCTTCCCCTGGATGTGAGCGCCTCCGTTCTTAGAGGCCAGGATGGGGGTACGTGGGGGCATCTCATTCTTTTCAGGGATCTTTCGGAGGTGCGGGATCTCAAGCGGGAAATCGAGAGGAGCCGGCGCCTGGCTTCCCTCGGAAGATTGGCGGCTGGTGTGGCCCACGAGATCCGTAATCCGCTGAGTTCCATCAAGGGATTCGCCACTTATTTCAGGGACCGTTACAGGGAAAACCCGGAGGACCAGGCCACGGCGGACATCATGATCCAGGAGGTGGAACGGCTTAACCGTGTTATTACCCAATTGCTGGATTTCGCACGCCCTGTGACCCTCCAGAAACGGCGGATCTCGCTTCATTCAGTGATTCAACATTCACTGAAAATGGTCGAGCAGCAGGCCGAGCACAAGGGGATTCGTATCGATGCAGAACTCTCTGCCCGCGTGAATGAGGCCTGGATGGACCCGGACAGGATCAACCAGGTCCTCCTGAACCTCTACCTCAACGCTATCGAGGCCATGGAAGGGGGGGGAACGCTTTCGGTGAAGGTCGGTCTGGATGAAGATGATCGGGTAACCATCGTGGTGTCGGATACGGGAGTGGGAATCAGGGAGGAAGACCTGGCCCATGTTTTCGATCCATATTTTACGACCCGGTCCTCCGGGACCGGATTGGGGCTTGCGATCGTTCATAAAATCATCGAGACCCACGGGGGAGAAGTGCGCGTTGAAAGCGAGAAGGGAAAGGGGACGAAGGTAACGGTTGTCCTTCCCACGGATACCCCACCCACACGGAAAGAGTGATCTGGGGGAGAAGGGGGCCTGGTTCCGGTAGAGACCAGACCATCCGGCTCAATACGGCTATACAGATCAAGGCAGGAGCAATGGACAAGAAAAGCACCATTCTGATCGTTGATGACGACGCGGCCCACCGGACTATGCTCAGGACCCTCCTGGGCGGATGGGGCTACGAGATCCTGGAGGCGGAAGACGGCGATAGGGCCGTTGAGATGGCCCGCCGACAGGCCTTCGACCTGATCCTGATGGACATCCGGATGGTCAGGGTTTCAGGCCTTGAGGCCCTTCGGGAGATCAAGGCTTATAACCCGGCCATCCCCGTGATCATTATGACCGCTTACTCCTCCGTGGAGACCGCCCTTGAGGCCCTGAAAAACGGTGCTTATGATTATCTCACCAAGCCCCTGGATTTCGACGAGCTTCGCATGGCCATGGAACGGGCCATGGATCACACCCACCTGAAGGAGGAAAACAGGCTTCTCAGGGAGCGGCTGGGGAATTCCCTTGATCGCAGGAACATCATCGGTCGGAGTCCGGCGATGGTGCGTCTTTTGGAGACGGTGGCCCAGGTGGCGCCCACAGAGGCCACTGTGTTGATCACAGGGGAGTCGGGAACGGGGAAGGAGGTTATCGCAGGCGCCGTCCATTACAACAGCCTCCGGAAGGAAGGCCCTTTCGTCAAGGTCAATTGCGCGGCCATCACCGAAACCCTGCTGGAATCCGAACTCTTCGGGCATGAAAGGGGTGCATTTACCGGGGCTCACCGCAGGAAAGAGGGCCGCTTCGTCCAGGCCGACGGCGGCACTCTGTTCCTGGACGAGATCAGCGAAATGTCCTTGGCCATGCAGGCGAAACTCCTGAGGGTCCTTCAGGACATGGAGATCACGCGCGTGGGGGGCGAGGAGGTTTTGAAGGTGGATGTGAGGATCATCGCGGCCACCAACAAGGATCTCCTCCGGGAGATCCAGGAGGGGCGGTTCCGGGAGGATCTTTACTACCGGTTAAACGTGGTGACCTTGTACCTGCCCCCCCTACGGGAAAGACGGGAGGATATTCCCCTCCTGGCCCAGCATTTCCTGGATGTTTTTTCAAGGAAGAACCAAAAGGTGATCAAGGGATTCACTCCCCAGGCCATGGACCGGCTCATCAAGTACGATTGGCCTGGAAACGTGAGGGAGCTCATGAACGCTGTGGAAAGGGGGGTGATCCTTGGAAGGGACGAATACCTCGGAGTGGAGGATTTTCCCCTGATTCCCAGGGATCCCCCGGCGGAGAACGGCCCTGAGGGAAGGGAGGAAATTCCGGCAGATCTGCCCCTGGAGGAGGTGGAGAAGGCAACGATCCTGAAAACCCTTGAACTCACCGGGGGAAACAAGAGCGAGGCCGCGAGGCGGCTGGGGATCACCCGGAAAACCCTGCATAAGAAACTCAAGAAATACGGTGTGATGAATTGAGGGTTCAAGGACAGGAGTCACTTGGAGCCCTGTTTCAGCCTGAATGTGAGCCCGCCTTCTGCAGGCAGGGGTTTTTTCTCCCATTCCCCCGAAAGGGGGCACAAAATTTAAAGAAACCAAGGAGGTGTTGAATGAGGACGATCCGGGTCAAGGAGTTGATGGTTCCCCTATCGGAGTACGCAACGGTTTCCGAGGACGCCAACCTGTACGAGGCGGTCATGGCCCTGGAGAAGGCCCAGGCGGAATTCGACCAGAGCCGGTACCGGCACCGGGCGGTGCTGGTGTATGACAAGGAGGGCAAGATCGTAGGAAAGCTGAGCCAGCATGATATCATCAGGGCCCTCGAACCCCGGTATGGGGAAATTGCGGAAGCCAAGAGTATCCCAAGGTGGGGTGGCTTTTCGAAAAGCTTTATCAAATCCATGGTGGAACATTACAAACTCTGGGATAAACCCCTGAACGACATCTGCCGGAAGGCCGTGGAACTGAAGGTGAAAGACATCATGTACACCCCAACGGAAGGGGAATTTGTGGATCAAGATGCTACCCTCAACGAGGCCCTGCACCAGTTGATCATGGGACATCACCAGTCACTGCTGGTCACCAAGGGTCGGGATATCGTGGGTATCCTCAGGCTGACGGATGTGTTCAAAGAGGTGTGTGACGCGATCAAGACCTGTGACCTCTAAGGCTTAGGATCCTCTAATCTTTGATAAATATAAACGGGTGGAAAACCGATCCCCTTAAGTTCGGTTTTCCACCCGTTTTTTTTAAACCCGGATTATGCAATTGCCAAGTTTGCCGAAGAGCAAGGCGTAAGGCGCTCGAAGTACTGAAAGTACGTCTTCGCACCTTACAACGCAGCAGATTCGGCAAAATCGGCAATCCCGAAGGGTGACGAATTTTGAATGAATTTGATGTTTCCTTACTGCCCCTTTTGGGTGAATGTAATCTGACCCGGAAAGATGTCCAACAACCTACAATCATTAAACAAATGACTTCTTTCAAAATTTGTCATGCATAATTTGGGTTAAACCTTACCCAATGATAATCTTCGGGTCATGTTGGGGTTAGTTTCCTGGGCTATTGATTTCTCCATGAAAGGCTGTCCAGTGGGAGAGGCCCCCAGTGAATGGGTGCAGGCGAGTGGGGAAATGATGCGGGAAGGAAGCCCTGGTCCGGGAAAAATGATGGATTTTCATTCCGTTTCCATCGTTATCCCCGTATTCAACGAGGATGAAAACCTCCAGGAGCTCATCAGGCGATGCCTGGATGCATGTAATGAAATAGGGAAGCCCTTTGAGATCATCCTGGTGGACGACGGAAGCACGGATGGGTCCCCGGAGATTATCACCGAGGCGGCACAGAGTTCCGGGGGAAAAGTCCTGGGTATATTCCTGAACAGGAATTACGGCCAGCACGCGGCGGTCATGGCCGGTTTTGAACAGTCCAGGGGCGATATCGTGGTGACCCTGGATGCGGACCTTCAGAATCCCCCGGAGGAGATCCCCAGGCTCGTTGCCAAGATCGAAGAGGGGTTTGACGTGGTAGGCAGTGTCCGTGTCCCCAGGCAGGATCCCCTGTTCCGCAGGATGGCATCCTGTGTGATCAACAAGGTGGTTCAAAAATCCACGGGCGTGATGATGCATGACTATGGATGCATGCTGAGGGCTTACAGTCGCCCTATCGTGGACGCCATGCTTATGTGTCACGAGCGGGGCACCTTTATCCCCGTCCTGGCCAACTGTTTCGCCCGGAACACCACGGAAATCGAGGTCCGTCACGAAAACAGGAGCAGGGGGGAGTCCAAATATGATCTGTGGAAACTCATCAATCTTCAGTTCGACCTGCTCACCAGCATGACGACTTTCCCCCTTCGACTCTTGAGTGTAATCGGGGGAGGCATCTCGGCCGTTGGCATAGGATTCGGAGGATTCCTTCTCCTCATGAGAATCATCCACGGAAAGGATCGAAAGCATCAAGCCTTGGTACCCGAATTTCAACTGTAACTGAACCTCTTGAGCCTGAGTGACAATGGGCCTTTTTCCAGACCCTTTTTGGATCAAGCATTTTTCTTGAAAACATCGTTCGCTCCACCGGGAAAAGGGGCATGGGTGTCTTTTCTGAAGTGACCTGTTGGGAGGCCTTCGTTATTTCAAGGGGTTAGGGATGGGGGAAGCCCCGGCTCCCGCTTGTAAAAGCGGGAGAACGGCGGAGGGGGCCAGTGTCCCCCGTCCCTAACCCCTTGAAATAACCAGGCCGTGAGACCGGGACCCCCGTCCCTAACCCCTTGAAATAACCAGGCCGTGAGACCGGGAACGAAGAAAAGATCCCCATGTCCCTTTGATCTAATTTGGTGAATACTTTATTAATTCGATACCAGCTTCTGAAGGGCCGCTGGCGCCTTTTCTTTCGTTCGGAGGCTCCCGGGCTGGTGTTTTCAGCGGCTTATCAGCGGGGGACACTTGCCCGCCGCTTCCTGGCGGGCCGGCCCCCTCCGCATTCTCCCGCTCTAAGAAGAGCGTGAGCTGCGGAAAACGACGGCGCCCTCCCGCCGGTCACTTCAGAAAAGGGGCCATCGGCCCTTGTTCAAACCATCCTTCCGAGGAGAAAAGGATCGAAAGCATCAAGCCTTGGTACCCGAATTTCAACTGTAATTGGACCTCTTGAACCGGAGTGACAATGGGCGTTTTTCATAGGTCTCTTGAAATAACCAGGCCGTGAGACTCGGGAACGAGGAAAAGATCCCCATACCCCTTCAATTTAATCCCTAATCAGGTGATAAATTCCCAGAGGCCTACAGGTGCCCGGTTTCAGGGATTTTTCGTGGAAAGGGGGATTGTTGCCCCCTTTTCCTTATGTTATTCTGCGGTTGAAGAGACAAACTCAATCCGGGAAATGTACATGACTCCATTGATGGCGTATCCGGGGGGAGTGTACGACACAAGCATGAAGAGCCCCTCCGGTCGCCTTTCTCCCCGGGAAAGGCTTTTACATGGCTAGCGGGGTTTCGAAAAAGTGGGCCGTTCTTTCCTTCGGCCTGGTCCTTTTCGGCGGTCTTCTCTTCCTTGCCCGCATGTTCCTCTTCATATATCGCCCGGCTGACCCTGTGGCTCCATTGGAGCGGGTGCTCATCCGGGAAGGCGCTACCCTTTCCGAGGTGGCTACGGAACTGGAGCACCGAAAGATCCTCCGGAATAGGCTGTTATTCCTGATATGGGCACGGGCAAAGGGGGAAGGACGACGGATCAAGACCGGAGAGTACCTGCTGAGCGCCTCAATGCCCCCTTCCCGGATCCTGGTAAAGCTTACCAGGGGCGAGGTGATGACCCATGCCGTTACTATCCCGGAGGGTTGGACCAGGTATCAGATTGCCCGTTTGCTGGCCGTGAAAGGCCTTGTGGACGAAAGGCATTTTCTTTCCCTGTGTAATGATCCCGGCCTGGTTAAGGCGTATGGTCTTGAGGGAGAAACTCTGGAGGGATTTCTCTATCCCGACACATACCATTTTTCCTTAGGGCTTCCCGCCCGCAAAATCATCGACGTGATGGTGAAACGGTTCCTCGAGGTGATTCAACCCCTGGGTGAAGCGATCAAGCGGTCAAGCTTGACCTTGAGGGAGGTGGTGACCCTGGCCTCTATCGTTGAAAAGGAGACCGGGAGGCCGGAGGAGCGGCCCTTGATCGCCAGCGTCTTCTTGAACCGGCTCAAGCGGGGAATGCGCCTGGAAAGCGATCCCACGGTCATATACGGTCTTTCCCATTTCGACGGGAACCTGACGCGGAAAGATCTTCACCGGCCCACACCTTACAACACTTATGTCATCCGGGGACTCCCCCCCGGACCCATCGCCAATCCAGGTCTTGCATCCATCAGGGCCGTCCTTTTCCCCGAACGGACTGAATACCTCTACTTCGTTTCCAAGAACGACGGCACCCACCATTTTTCAAAAACCCTCCGTGAACACAACCGGGCCGTTTCCAGGTACCAGAAAAAGAGGGGAAAAGGACATAAAAAAGGGTCTTGACACTGAATACTGTATACAGTATACAGGCCATTTAACGTGTCCCTGATGCACGCGACCGTCTCCTGACGCCGAGATTGGGCAAAAGGGAGCGTTTTTCAAAGGTCTCAGGAAATAAGGACGACACTCCGCAAAAAGGCCCCGGGATACAATCACCGCTAACCCTTTCCCCTATCCCCATTGGAGGTGTTTCATGGATCTTTTCAAGGACCTCACGGTATTGTCCCTCGAACAGGCGACCGTCCTCCCCTACCTTACTTTCAGGTTGGCCCATGACGGGATGAACGTCATTCGGCTGGAACATCCCGTATATGGCGACCCCAACCGGATGGTGGGAGAAAGGGTCATGGACGAGGAACGAATGAACTCCTACTACCTTTGCATCAATGCGGGGAAAAAGGCCCTGACCTTGGATCTTGCCTCACCGGAGGGCCGAGAGCTGTTCCGTTCCCTGATCACCAATCTCAAGGTGGATATCTTTGCAACCAACCAGCTTCCCAGGAATTACAAGAAGCTGGGGATCGATTACGAGACCCTGAAGGAAATCAAGCCGGACATCATCTGGCTGGGACTTACGGGTTTCGGTCCGGACAGCAACGAGGCGGCCTACGACCCCATCCTCCAAGCCCGATCAGGCCTCATGGAACTCACGGGGGAGGCCGACGGAGATCCGCAGGTCCTGGGAATCCCACTCCCCGACATGGGAACCAGCGTTCATGCATACGGGGAATTGATGAAGGCCCTTTACCGCCGACAGGTCACGGGGGAAGGGGCCTGTATCAATGTATCGATGTTCGAATCATCCGTTTCCTGGTTGACGGTCCCCATCACCATCTCGACCCTCACCGGGAAGAAGATTTCCAGGAGGGGGAACACCCACGAGTTTTTCTGTCCGGTTTCGGTTTACAAGACTTCCGACGGGTTTATCTACCTTGCCGTGGGGAACGATCGACAATGGAAATCCATGGTTTCCCTGGAGATGTTCAAGTCCCTCGACCGCCCGGAATATGAAAAGAACGCGGGCCGGATCAAGGACGTGGATCAGATCAACCGGGCCATCAACGAGATTACAAGCCAGCACACTTCCAGTGAACTCATCGAACTGTTCAATTCCATCACCCTTCCCGTCAGCCGAATCAACACGATCCCCGAGGTGATTGCAGATCCCCTCGTGGAGCGACGGCTCCTCTATTCAGAGGATCCGAAAACCGGACTCCGTATCACCCTCGCGCCGCCCCCCGTGATGAGCCCTTTTCTGGAGAGCGCAGGCCGCATGCTTTCTTTCCCTCCCCGTTTCGGGGAGCACAACCAGGCCATCTACGGCGGCATCCTGGGCTATTCGGATCAGCAACTGGCGGATTTGAAAGAGAAAAAGGTAATTTAGTCCCCGCGCTCAAGGCGGACCGGGAAGCGGCGGGGCCTTTTTCACGCCTAGCCCTCTCGGCCGAAAAGACCGCCGCGTGGGCCTATTCATTTTCATCGTCAATGGAGCACTCATCACCATGAAGATCATCGTACTGGTCAAACAGGTGCCGGATACCACGGAGGTCAAACTGGATCCCAAGACGGGAAATCTCATCCGGGAGGGGATCAAGAGCATCATCAACCCGGACGATCTCCACGCCCTTGAGGCCGCCGTCGGGATCAGGGAGCAGGTTGGGGGGCGGGTCATCGCCCTTTCCATGGGGCCTCCCCAGGCCATCGACGCCCTTTCCGAGGCCATGGGAATGGGGGCCGATGAATGCATCCTTCTTACCGATCGGGCCTTTGCCGGTGCGGACACTTGGGCGACGTCCACCACTTTGGGCTTGGCCATGGAGAAGATCGGGGATTTCGATCTCGTGATCGCCGGTAGGCAGGCCATAGACGGGGATACGGCCCAGATCGGCCCGCAGGTGGCTGAATACCTCCATATCCCCCATGTCACCTATGTCTTTGAAATAGAGGCAGTCAGGAAAAAGAGTCTCATCGTGAAACGGAGGCTGGAAGACGGGTTTGAGCGCATCCAATGCGCCCTTCCGGCCCTGCTCACCGTGATCGGGGAAATGAATACTCCGCGCTATCCCCACGTTGCCGGCCTGATCGAGGCCTGCAGGGAAAAGGCCCCCATCCGGGTCTGGAACGCTGCTGACATCGGGGCTCAGGTGCGCCAGGTAGGCCTGGAGGGCTCCTTGACCCATGTCATTCGCACCTTTGCGCCCAAGGCCCGCAGAGAGGGAGAGATCCTGGAGGGGAGCGCCAGGGAGACGGTCGAAACCCTGGTGGAGAAGCTTAGGGAAAAGAGACTCGTTTGAGCCGTAGTCCATCACAGGGTAGGGGAGTAAATCATGACGGTATGGATTGAAGCGGATCTCTGTAACGCCTGCAGACGTTGCATCAAGGCCTGCCCCTATGGGGCGATAGAATTGAAGGGAGAAAAGGCCCATGTCTTGGAGCGGTGCACCTCTTGCGGGGCCTGCCTGGAGGTTTGCAAGCAGGGGGCCATCAAGAGCGATATCACGCCGAGGAGCATCCCGGATTTCAGCGAATGGCGGGGGGTGTGGGTCTACGTGGAGCAACGAGGAGGAGAGCTTCACCCGGTCTCCTTGGAACTCCTCGGCAAGGCCCAGGACCTGGCCGGGGCTCTGGACCAGGAGGTCTGCGCTGTGCTGGTGGGGTACGGCGTGTCTGGTCTTGCCTCCACCCTCATGGAATACGGGGCGGACAAGGTGTACCTGGCCGACTACAAGGCCCTCAAGGATTACCGTCCCCTCTCCTATGTCAGGGTGATGGAGGAGTGGATCAGGGAATACAAGCCCAATATCCTGCTCATCGGGGCGACCCATGTGGGAAGGGATCTCGCACCGAGGCTCTCCCGCCGTGTGGCGGTCGGACTTACGGCGGACTGTACTGAGTTGACCATCGACCCGGAAGAGAAGATTCTTCTCCAGACACGGCCCGCCTTCGGCGGGAACGTCATGGCGACCATCGCCAGCCGGTACTCACGTCCCCAGATGGCCACGGTCCGGCCCGGGATCATGGAACCCAGGCGGGTCCCGGGGAAGAAGGGGGAGATCGTGAAACAGCGGGTTTCCATCACGGAGAAGGAGATCGGCACCAAGGTGCTGGAGTCCGTGAGGGAAAAGAAGAAGGGCGTGAACCTCGCCCAGGCCAAGGTGATCGTGGCCGGGGGCCGCGGGGTAGGGGACGCCCGGGGCTTTGGTGTTTTGAGAAAATTGGCCGAGGCCGTCGGAGGGGAAGTGGCGGGGACCCGGGTAGCCGTGGAAGAAGGGTGGATACCCCAGGAACGCCAGATCGGACAGACAGGACAATCGGTCAGACCTGAACTCTACATAGCCTGCGGGGTCTCCGGCGCAATCCAACACAGGGCCGGGATGATGAATTCCCGGTACATCGTGGCCATCAACAGGGATCCCCGGGCCCCCATATTCCAGGTGGCTGACTGGGGAATCGTGGGAGACCTGCACGAGGTCGTGCCCGAGTTGATCAACAGGTTGAAAAAAGGTTGAAGAGGTTCCGGCAGGGAGGATTCATCAGATGATCAGATCCGATGCTGAAAACCTGGTTCGTAATAGCGTAGCCCGGTTTGTGGACAAGGAAGTGATCCCGGTGGCCCAGGAGGTGGACGAGAAGGGCGAGTTCCCCATGGAGCTGTTCCAGAAAGTGGCCGCCATGGGAATCCTGGGTGTTCGTTATCCCCGCAATAAGGGGGGATCAGGGGGCAACACGACCCTTTACTGTATATGCGTGGAGGAACTGGCCCGCGGTCTCCTCAGTCTGGCGGCCATCACGGCCATGCAGTGCCTGATGGGGACCAACTTTCTATTTCACTACGGTACGGAGGAGATGCGGAAAAAGTATTTTCTCCCGGCCATGAAGGGGGAGAAGATCGGCTGTTTCCTCCTGACCGAACCCGAGGTGGGTTCCGATCTGGCCAACGTCAACACCATCGCGAAGAAGACGGACAAGGGCTTCGTCGTCAACGGCATGAAGACATGGGTGACCAACGGACCGGTGGCGAGCTTTTTCACGGTCCTCTGTCAAACGGACCCGGCCAAGAAACTGAAGGGTCTTAATTTTTTCTTCATCCCCAGGGAGACCCCCGGGGTCTCGGTGAGCAAGCCCTTTGATCTCCTGGGTACGAGGACGACCAAGATCTCGGAGCTCTCTTTCAACAACTGCCACATTCCATTCGAGTACCGCCTCGGGGGGGAAGGCCAGGGTACCAACAACCTCCTTGAGATCCTCTCCGAGATCAGGACCATGACGGCCGCCCTTGCGATCGGCCTCTCCCAGGCCGCCCTGGAGGACTCCATCAAGTATGCACACGAAAGGATCCAGTTCGGAAGACCGATCAGCAAGTTCCAGCTCATCCAGGCCAAGGTGGCGGAAATGGCCGTGGATATCGAGGCCTCCCGGTTGCTTACCTACAAGGCGACCCACATGATCGACGACGGGATCCCCTGCCTCAAGGAATCTTCCATGGCCAAGTATTTCGCCACGGAGACGGCCTGCAAGGCCGGGGACTATGTCACGAGGATCTTTGGGGCCTATGGATATTCCATGGAATATACCGCCCAGCGATATTACCGGGACAATCGGTTCCTCCTTTACGGAGGAGGGACCCATGAGGTGCTTTTGCCCAACATTGCACGGTGGGTCGGATTGTAATTTTGACGGGGTGAGGGGAAATGAACAGAAAAGGCGAAGCGGCGGAACTCGATCTTGAGCCCTTGGGGCGGTTTGCGCATCGAAAGTCCCTGGGAGAGCATGTCTTCGAGAGCCTCAAACAGGCCATCATCCGCGGGGACATCGCGCCGGGGAGCAGACTGGTGGAGAGCCGTATCGCCAACAGTCTGGATATCAGCCGCACACCCGTGCGGGAGGCCATTCACAAGCTGGAAAGAGAAGGCCTTATCCAGAGGCTCCCGAGGGGCGGCTTTTCGGTGCTGGGGTTCACCCGGCAGGATATCGAAGAGACCTTCGGGATCAGGAGCGTCCTGGAAAGCTACGCCGCCCGGCTGGCGGCAGAAAAGCACGAGGAAAAGGATCTGCTGCCACTGGAGGCGAAGATCCGGGAGTTTCAGAGCTGCCTTGAAAAGGGCCGAATGGAGAAACTGCCGGAGATCAACACCGAGTTCCACAATCTGCTCTATGCCTTGAGCCGGAGCCCGAGGCTCATAAAGATGATCAACGATCTTCGGGACCAGATCTATCGCTTCAGGAAGATTATCCTCAAGGTGGACAACATGGCGCGCACCAGCAACGAGGACCACCTGAAGATGCTGAGGGCCATTAGGGCCAGGGACCTTGAGGGAGTGGAGCGGCTGGTCCGGGAACATATCCTCAGGGGGCAACGGGTGGTTCTTGAGGCCTTTGAGAACAGGGAATATGAGGGCTGATTCCCTCCTTTGAGGGCCGCGCCCGTGGTCCCTGGGAGTGGAGAATTCAGGCCGTACGGGGAGGACAAGAAAAAAATGACGGATAAAAAAATCAGGGTCCTGTTGGCGAAACCCGGGCTGGATGGACATGACCGTGGGGCCAAGGTGGTGGCCCATGCCCTTAGAGACGCCGGGATGGAGGTCATCTATACCGGTCTGCATCAACCGGTTCCCAGTATCGTTAAGCAGGCCGTGCAGGAAGACGTGGATGTCATCGGGCTCTCGATCATGTCCGGCGCCCATGTGCCTATCTGCAGGAAACTCATGTCCCTGATCAAAGAGGAGAATTTTGACGGGGTCCTCGTCGTGGTGGGCGGAGTGATTCCCAACAAGGACGTACCAGTGCTCAAGGAGATGGGAATCGAGGGGGTTTTCCCCGGGGGGAGCTCCTTTGA
The DNA here is from genome assembly GCA_019310525.1 of Deltaproteobacteria bacterium. Classification (NCBI taxonomy): domain Bacteria; kingdom Pseudomonadati; phylum Myxococcota; class Myxococcia; species Deltaproteobacteria bacterium. The sequence goes on from JAFDEE010000046.1 coordinate 20,106, forward strand.
GGAGATCGTGAAGTTCATCCGGGAGCGTGTTTCTCGAAGGTAAGGCACCTAGAGACCCGGAATGCGTTCGGGGGCGGCGGGGGCCCCAGGAGGGAAAAAATGGGAGTTGCAACCTACATCAAGGATGAAAAAGACGCTATCCAGGAGGTCATCTACCAGTCCGGGATCAAGGTCAAACCGGTTTACACCCCGGAAGACCTGGAAAGGATCGGGTTCGATTATCAAAAGGATCTGGGAGATCCAGGCCGGTTTCCTTACACCCGGAGCCTCCATCCTTTGGGATACCGGAGCCGGAATTGGACCACTCGTCAATACACGGGATTCGGCACCCCGGAGGAGACCAACGAGCGGTTCAAGCTGATGATATCCCACGGCCAGACCGGTCTCAACGTGGCCTTTGACCTGCCGACCCAGATGGGGTACGACTCCGACGACCCCATGGCCGAAGGAGAAGTGGGCCGGGTGGGGATGGCCGTGGACTCTCTGAAAGACTTCGAGATCGCCTTCAAGGACATCCGTCTGGACAAGATCGGGTCGGGACTGACCATCAATGCCGTGGCCTCTATTATGCTGGCCATGTACGAGTCCGTAGCGGCAAAATTCGGTTATGACAAGCGGCAGATCTCCGCGACCCCCCAAAACGACATCCTCAAGGAAATCGTCGGGCGTGGTGCCTGGGTCTACCCGGTGGAGCCCGCCGTCCGGTTGATCGGGGATACCATCGAGTATTCCATGAAGGAACTGCCCCGGTGCAACCCGGTGTCCATTTGCGGATACCATATCCGGGAATCGGGTTGCACGCCGGCCCAGGAGATTTCTTATGCCTTCATGATCGCCTTTGCTTACATCGACAATGTGGTGGCCAGGGGGTACAAGGCGGAAGAGTTCGTGGGAAGGTTTTCCTTCAACCTGAATGTGTACGGTAATCTCTGGGAAACTGTGGCGAAGTTCAGGGCCGCCCGCAAGCTTTGGGCAAGGCTGCTCAAGGAACGATACGGCGTCAAGAAGGAAAAGGCCCTTTTCCTCCGGGGCATCTTCGGCGGCGGGGGATCGGGTATGACCAAGCAGCAGCCGGAGAACAATATCGTGAGAGGCGCCTATTACGCCCTGGCGGCGGCCCTCTCCGGCGCCCAGACCACGGCCCTTTGTTCCTTTGACGAGGCCTACACCATCCCCACCGAAAGGGCCGCCCTCCTGTCTCTCAGGACATTCCAGATTCTCATGGACGAGATCGGCCTCCGGGACACGGTGGATCCCCTGGGGGGATCCTATTTCATCGAGACCCTCACCAAGGAGATGGAGGAAAAGATCCTGGAGGAGATGGAAAAGGTGGAGAAGATCGGCGGTATGATCGAGGCCGTGGCCACTGGATACGTCCAGAGGGAAGTGGCCCGGCAGGCATACGAGTACGAGAGGAAGCTCCAGGAAGGGAAAGTCACCAAGGTGGGGGTGAACAAGTACACCGAGGGCGTGGACATGGAGGTGGAACTGCACGAGTACAACGAAGAGTGGGCGCGTCTCCAGATCCAGCGGCTCAAAGAACTCAGGAAGAAACGAGACAACAAGGCCGTAGCCGAGGCCCTGAAGGACCTGGAGAAGGCGGCTAAAGGACAGGAAAACGTCATGCCTTTCCTGGTGAATTGTTGCAAGCGGTATGCGACGGTGGGTGAAATGGCCAATGTCTTCAGGGATGTTTTTGGCGAATACGTGGAGCCGAGTATCTTTTAGTCCTTGTGAACGGCAGGAGAAAGGAGGTGAAGAGAGAAAGTCGACCACCGTTAATCCCTCGCCAACCGAGAGGGTGGTGTGAGACATGAGGGACAATCATCACGGCGGGCACATTTTGTTTGGCATTCATTGCCTCGGCGTTTTTTTGCAACTGCTCGGTATTACCAGTATGACCATCCTGATCGTCTTTCCTCTGATCAACCTCCTTTTGCCCGGTATTGAACACTGAGGGAGTGGGAGAGGGGAGAATGTTGGGGGGTGGAGACCATGAACCGAAGGGCGAGGCGGTATCCGGGCTCCTCAGCCCTTGTAAACCCAACAGGGGATGAAGGAAAAGGGGTAAGTAAATCATGAGCAAGACCTTTATGCCGACGGTGGGATCATACGAGGAATTGCAGGCACTTCAGCTCGAAGGGCTGAAATGGACCGTGAATCACGCCTACCACGGATCTCCGGCCTACAGAAAGAAGCTGGAAGGCGCCGGGGTGGGCCCCGATGACATTCGTTCCCTCGACGATCTCCGAAGGCTCCCCTTCACCACGGCCCAGGACTTACAGGAGGGCTACCCCTTCCCCCTGCTCTCCGTACCCTTTGAGCAGGTGGTGAGGATTCACGCTTCATCGGGAACTACTGGAAAGAGGAAGGTCCTCTGCTATACCCGCAAGGACATAGAGGACTGGACCCACTTCTTTGCACGTTGCTATGAGATGGCGGGCCTCACGCCGGAAGACCGGGTTCAAATCGCCGTTGGATACGGCGTCTGGACCGCGGGGATCAGCTTTCAGACGGCCTGCGAGGCCTTCGGCGCCATGGCCATTCCGGCCGGACCGGGGAATCTGGACATGCAATGCCAGTTTCTGGTGGACATGCAGAGCACCGTCATGTGTTGTACGGCCTCCATGGGGCTTCTCTTGGCGGAAGAGATCCAGAAGAGGGGCCTCAAGGGAAAAATCAACCTGAAGAAAATGATTTTCGGGTCCGAGCGCTCGAGCGATGCCATGAGGCAGCGCATCCGGGAACTTTTGGAACTCGAGGACCTGTTTGATATTCCGGGAATGACTGAACTTTACGGGCCCGGGACCGGGTTGGATTGTGTCCATCACCAGGGAATCCATTACTGGGCGGACTACTACATCCTGGAGATCCTGGACCCCGATACCCTTGATCCCGTGCCAGAGGGGGAGATGGGGGAAATGGTGGTGACCACCCTCCGAAAGGAGGCGGTTCCCTTGATCCGTTACCGGACCAGGGATCTCACCCGCCTCATCCCGGGGCAGTGCCCCTGCGGCTCCTTGATGCCCCGCCACGACCGCCTCCTGGGCCGCTCAGACGACATGATCATCTTCAGGGCCGTGAACATCTACCCCGGCCAAATCGATCATGTCCTGTCCGGAATCAAGGGAATCGGAAGCGAGTTCCAGATCATTCTCGACAGAAAGGAAGACGGGAAGGATTACATGACCCTGAAGGTGGAGAGGGATTTCGGGGTAGAGGAGGCCCGGGACGCCGATCTCCGAAAACTGGTGGCCATGGAGATCAAGAAGCAGATCCTCGTGAGCGCAGAGGTCGAGATCGTGGACTACGGAAGCCTTCCCAGGAGCGAAAGAAAGAGCAAGCGGGTATTCGACAACCGCGATGATACCTGAAGGAGTGGAATCATGATTGAATACGACTACCTCATGCCCAAGAGCCTCGAAGAGGTCTTCGACCTTCTCAAGGAATACGGCTCCAGGGCGACCCTCGTGGCCGGGGGCACCGACGTGATGGTCAAGATCCGAAAAACCCGGAAGGCCCCTGAAGTCCTCATTTCACTGAGGGGGCTCACGGATCTCCGCTACATCCGAAAGAACGGGGGGTACCATATCGGCGCCCTCACCACCCACCGGATGCTGGAGCAGTCGGATCTCGTCCGGGAAGAACTCTCCGCCTTGCATGACGGGGCATCCGAAGTGGGTTCGGTGCAGATCCGGAACGTGGGTACGCTGGGTGGAAACATTTGTAATGCCGCCCCCTCGGCGGACACCGCCGGCCCCTTGCTGGCATTGGACGCAATCGTGGTCCTGGAAGGTCCTGAGGGAAGGAGGGAGGTTCCCATCAGTGAATTCTTCGTGGGGACCTACCGAACGGCCAGGAAGCCGGAAGAGGTCCTGGTGGAGTTCAGGATTCCGGAGGAGATGGGTCGGTATGGAAGCGCTTACTGGAAACATACCCGGCGCAAGGCCATGGAACTGCCCCTCCTGGGGGTGGCGGTCTCCCTCGATCTCTCGGAAGACCGCTCAATGATCCGGGACGCCAGGATAGCCTTGACCGTCGCCGCCCCAACCCCGGTAAGGGCGGTCCCGGCGGAGGATTTCCTGAAGGGAAAGGCCTTGACGGATGAGGTCCTGGAGGAGGCCGGACGGATCGCTTCCTCACCGGAATGCTGTACCCCCAGAACGAGCATCCGTTGCGAGGCCTGGTACCGGCAGGACATGGTGGGCGTTTTTGTGCGGCGCATGGCCCGCCTGGCAGCGGAGCGAATCAAGACCAGATGACGACAGCAAGGAGCAGAATATGAAAAAGATAACCGTCTCCTTTACCCTGAACGGTGATCCCGTAACGGCGGAAGTGCCGGTCACCTGGAACCTTCTGAAAACCCTGAGAGAGGTCTTCGAGCTGACGGGGGCCAAAGAGGGATGCGGTGTGGGCGAATGCGGCGCCTGCACGGTTATCGTGGACGGGGAGGCCGTGAACTCCTGCCTCTTCCCCATTCCAGAGATCGAGGGCCGCTCGGTCACGACGGTCGAGGGCCTGGCCTCCAAGGAGGGTGAACTTCACCCGCTTCAGAAGGCTTTTCTGGAAAACAACGGCGTTCAATGCGGCTTCTGCACCTCGGGAATGATCATGTCGGCCAAGGCCCTCCTGGACAAGAATCCGGACCCCACGGAAGAGGAGATCCGGACCGCCATTTCCGGGAATTTCTGCCGGTGCACCGGATACGTTCAGATCGTTGAGGCCATCGACATGGCCTCCAAGACGGAAAAATGAGGGGATCACCAAGGGAGGACACGATGTCAGAGTATCTCTTTGTCGGGAAGAACATTCCAAGAACCATTGAAGTCGACAAGGTGACGGGCCGCGCCGTCTATATCGATGATTTCAAGCGCCCGGGCATGCTGTACGGCAAGATTCTGTACAGTACTTACGCCCATGCCAGGATCAAACACATTGATACATCGAAGGCGGAGGCGCTTCCGGGCGTGCGTGCGGTTATTACGGGCCGGGACATCCCGGACGTGAGGGTAGGCTTTCTCAAGGACCAGGTGGTCCTGAAAAAGGACAAGGTCCGCCAGTTCCGGGACGAGGTGGCGGCGGTGGCCGCAGTGGACCCCGATGTGGCCGAGGAGGCCTTGGGCCTCATCAAGGTGGAATACGAGGAACTGCCTGCGGTTTTCGACCCCGTCGAGGCCATGAAGGAGGACGCCCCTCTCATCCACGAGGTGGACGCAGGAGGAAGGCCCGTTCGAACCAATATCCTGCCCCTTCCCTGGAAGTTTTCCCACGGGGACATCGAGGAGGGCCGGAGGCAATCTGCCTATGTGGTCACGGACGAGGTCAGCACCACCTGGGTGAACCAGTGTTGTATGGGTACGAGCGGCTGCATCGCGGAGTTTGACGGGAACAATAACCTGACCCTCTACAACCAGACCAACGTCATCTTCGGGGACAAGCAACGCATCATCGAGTATCTTTCCCAGATCGGGCTCAAGGGGAAGAAGGTACGGATCGTCAACCCCATTGTGGGTGGGAGTTTCGGGACCAAGCTGGACACGGATATCTATGAATTCATCTGTATCCAGCTTGCCCTGAGGACCCGCAAACCCGTCAAGATCCTTTTCACCCGGGAAGAGGAATTTATGGCCCTTCCGCCGCGTCAACCCGCCCGGTTCACCATAGAGCAAGGATGCGACAAGGAGGGACGGCTCACCTTCAGGAAAGTGGAGGCGATCCTCGACAACGGTGCCTATACGTCCTGGGGCGCTACGACCCCCTCCATCATGATGAAGCCCGTTTCATCCCTCTACCGCGTTCCCAACGTGAGTTTCAAGGCCACCTGTGTTTACACCAACAACATCTATGCCCAGGCCATGCGGGGCTACGGGAATCCCCAGGCCACTTATGCCGTGGAGACCTCCATGGACAGCCTTGCGGAGGCGGCGGGGATCGATCCGTTGGAATTCAGGCTCATCAACCGGAACCTTTCCGGGGAAGTCACCCCCATGGGTCTGCGGATCACCTCCTGTGGCCTGCAAGAGTGCCTCACCGCGGTCAGGGATAAACTGAACTGGAAGGAGAAGCGGGGCAAGCGCAACGGCCGGGGCGTGGGTGTGGCCTCCCTGATCCACGTGGCCGGGGGGGCACGGGTCTACAAGTCCGACGGCCATGGCATGATGATCAAGGTGGATGAACAGGGTATGGTGGATGTATTCGAGAGTGGAACGGACCAGGGGCAGGGGTCCCCCACCGTCATCGCCCAGATGGTGGCCGAAGCCCTGGGGTTCAGGCCCGAGGACATCAACCTAACCTTTGGGGACACTGCTCTCGCCCTGTGGGACGCGGGAACCCACGCAAGCCGGCATACCTTCATGGCCGGAAACGCGGCCCTCCTGGCCTGCGCCGAGGTCAAGCGGCAGATCCTGGAAATGGCCTCCGAGCAGATGCCCAAACTCATCAAGGCCGGTTTCAGGCGAAAGAAGCGGAGGGACCCCGAATTCCAGGAACCGGAACTGGACTACAGCCTGATCATGGATCCCGGGAACCTGGATATCCGGGACCGGAAGGTCTTTCTCAAGAGTGATCCTGAGCATCCCTATTTCACCATGGATGTGGACAAGATCCTGCGGGCCGGCCTTCATGTGGGGACCGGGCAGAGTAAGGTGGTGGTGGGAGAGGCCTTCTACGATCCACCTACGCAAATGCTCGACCGGGAACTCAAGGGAAACCTCTCCTGTACCTATGCCTTCGGTACCACCGGGGTGGAGGTGGAGGTGGACCGGGAGACGGGCGAGGTCAAGATCCTCAATCTCGTCGCAGCCCACGACGTGGGGAAGGCCATCAACCCGACCCTCCTGAAGGGGCAGATCTATGGGGCGGCATACACGGGGGTGGGGTACGGCCTCTGTGAAGAGATGATCCTCAAGAACGGTCGCGTCATGAACGGCAATTTCCGTGATTACAAGATGCTCACCGCGAAGGACAAGATCCCTGTGGATGCAGTGATCGTGGAAACCCAGGACCCTGATGGCCCCTTCGGCGCCAAGGGGGTGGGAGAGCCGGGGTTGGTTCCCACCGCACCCGCCATCGCCAACGCGGTCTATGACGCCATCGGCGTTCGTATCCGGGACTTGCCCATCACCCCGGAAAAAATTCTCAATGCCTTGAAGGGGAAAAAAACGGCCTGTTAGGCCTATCCGGGGGATGGGCCTTCCCGGGCCATCCCGATTCCTTCGGTTCAGAGTAAGGATTACGGAGACCCCTCGGAGTAATTTTAAAACCTGCGAGGGTGAAATTTCAAGGTTTTCATGTGGACATTGTTTTTCTACTCAAGGTGCTGAAAGGGGAGACCCATGTCTGAGAAGTACTACCGGTTGGGTTGTGATATCGGGGGTACCTTTACGGATTTCGTCTTGCTCAACGACCGGACGGGCGAACTGACGATCAACAAGTGCCTTACTACCCCTCAGGACCCCTCCGATGCCGTGGAACAGGGGATCCGGGAGCTTCAGGAAAAGGTCCCCGGATTCGTGGAAAGGCTGGATGAGGTCATCCATGGAACCACCCTTGTGATCAACGCCATCATCGAGAGGAAAGGAGCCCGGACCGGGCTCATCACCACCAGGGGATTCAGGGACGTTCTGGAACTGGGCCGCGAGATACGCTATGCCCCTTACGACATCTTCGCCGAGTTCCCTGAGCCCTTGATCCCCAGGCGATTCCGCCTGGAAGTCGACGAGAGGATCCGGAGCGACGGGAAGGTCCTCAAGGCCCTTGACCCCGAGGAGGCCAGGGGCGTCGTAAGGCGCTTACTCGATATGGGGGTGGATTCCATCGCCGTTTGCCTGATCAATTCTTTTGAAAATCCCGCCCACGAATTCCTCCTGAAGGATATTATCGTCGAGGAGGCCCCGGGGCTTTCCGTTTCCATTTCCTACGAGGTGCTTCCCCAGATCCGGGAATACGAACGTACCAGCACCACCGTGACCAATGCCTACGTGAAACCCCTTACCGGCCGGTACCTGTCCAAGCTCGCCGGCAGGCTTGAGGCCATCGGCTCCAAGGGAAAGCTCTTCATCATGCTCTCGAGCGGCGGAATCACCTCCGTGGAGACCGCCGCGCGATTCCCGGTCCGGATCATAGAGTCCGGACCCACGGCCGCGGTCATTTCCGGACAATATTACGGAAAGCTTTTCAACATCCCGGAGATGTTCTGTTTCGATATGGGAGGGACCACGGCCAAGTCCTGCCTGATCCAGGGGGGAGTGGCCGGAGTGGTTCCCACCTTCGAGGTGGGCCGGGTCCAGCGATTCATGAAGGGAAGCGGTCTCACCATCCAGGTTCCCGTGGTGGACCTGATGGAGATCGGGGCCGGGGGCGGAAGCATCGCCAAAGTAAGCCGCCTTGGGACACTCCAGGTGGGACCGGAGAGTTCCGGCGCGGATCCCGGTCCCATCTGTTACGGCAGGGGCGGGAAAGACCCTTGTGTAACGGATGCGGACCTTCTGTTGGGGTATCTGGACGAAAAATATTTCCTGGGTGGAGAGATGACCCTGGACAAGGAAGCGGCGGCCCGGGGGGTGAAGGAAAGGATCGCGGAGCCCCTGGGGGTATCCTTCCTCCAGGCAGTTTGGGGAATCCACGACCTGATCAATGAAACCATGGCCGCGGCCGCCAAGACCCACATTGCAGAAAAAGGGGGGAATCCCAAGATCGTCACTGTTTCGGCCTTCGGGGGAGCGGGCCCGGTCCATGCCTATGGCCTGGCAAAAAAACTGGGTGCCCCCCGCATCCTGGTCCCTCCCAACGCGGGTGTGGGGTCGGCCCTGGGCTTTTTCACGGCACCCAGGGCCTTCGATCTGGTAAGGAGTCACAAGGTGTCCCTCATGGAGGCTGATTTCGGAGAGATCGAGAAGATTTTCCGGGAGATGGAAGAGGAAGGGGTTCGGACCCTCCGGAAAGCCGGAACAGGGGAAGAAGTGTCCTTCAGAAGATCCGTGGACGTGCGCTTCATCGGCCAGGGATCCGAGACCAACATTCCCGTCCCCGAAAGGGATTTCAGAGAGGTTGATCGTAACGAGATCCGTCGCCGGTTCGACGAGATGTACGAGAAACTTTACGGCAGGACCTACCCCGAAAGTCCCGTGGAATTCATAACCTTCAAGGTGCGGGCCAGCCTTCCCGAGCGGCTCCTGAAACTCCCTAAGATGGGGGAGGTAGGGCAAAGGGACATCCAACAGGCCGTCAAAGGGCGGCGGCCGGCCTATTCGGGGTTGGCCGGGGATTTCATCCCCTATACGGTCTACGACCGGTACAAATTGTTTCCGGGTGCATCCTTCAAGGGCCCGGCCATCATCGAAGAGAGGGAATCCACGGTCATTGTGGGTGAAGATGCCACGGTCTCGGTGGATGAGTACGGGTTCCTCTGGATCGATTTGCCGCTGGCCCGGGCCGAGGAGCAATGTCCTGCCCCCCTGGACGAGGCATAGTGTTGAGAGTGGAGTGGAGGAAGGACCTAATCTCTGATCGCCCTTGCAAAGGAAACCTGATACGGATCATGACGTGAAATAAGAGGGAGGTGGCTATGGCCGGAAAATTCGATCCCGTCACCCTTGAGATCCTCTGGAGGAGGCTTATCTCCATCGTGGACGAAGCGGACACCACGGTGGCCCGCACCGCCTTTTCGAGCCTGCTCCGGGACGCACACGATTATACTTGCATGTTCACGGACCGAAGAGGTCGGGAACTGGCCCAGGGCACCTTCGCCACGCCCGGGCAGTCCGGTGCTATGGCCCTGGGCATCAAGAAACTCGTCAACAGTTTGCCCCCCGAAAGTTACAAGCCCGGCGACATTTTCATCACCAACGATCCCTGGGCCCTGGCGGGGCACCTGAACGATGTATGCGTCCTGAGCCCTATTTTCTACGAGGGGCGCTTGACGGCCTTTACGGCTTGCGTGTTTCACCATTCCGACATTGGAGGGCGGGTGTCCTCCGACAACCACGACGTTTTCGAAGACGGGCTTTTCATCCCCCTGGTAAAGATCTATGACGGCGGAAAGGTCAACGAGGCCGTATTCGAGATGATCCGCTGGAACGTTCGGACCCCCGACGAGGTCGTCGGGGACATCCGTTCTCAGATCGCCGCCAACCATGTCTGCGCCCAGAAGATTTGCCAGATGCTGGATGAGTATCGGCTGGAGGGACTCGATGACCTGGCTGAGGAGATCATCCAGCGAACGGAAAGGAGCATGAGGGAGGCCATCGCCAAAGTGCCGGACGGAATCTACCGGGCCGAGGGGATCGTGGAGCAGATGGAGGACAAGGAAGATATCCTCCTCAAGGTGGCCGTTGAAGTCAAGGGGAGCGATATCCACGTGGACCTGGAAGGTTCCTCTCCCCAGGTCGACTGGGGAGGGAACGTGGTTTACAACTTTACTTATGCCTATGTCTTCATGGCCATGAAGAGCATGTTCGACCCGGACATACCCAACAACGACGGGTGTGCCGCCCCCATCACCATGAGCGCCCCCGAGGGAAGCGTGGTGAACTGCCGGTTTCCCGCCGCAGTGGCCGCCCGGATGCAGATCGGACACTTCATCACTGAAATCATTTACCGGGCCATGGCCGAGGCCCTTCCGGACAGGGTGATCGCCGGAAGCGGCGGAACCCCCGCCACCATGAACGTCTTCTACGGCCGCCGCAGGAACGGAAACCCCTGGCACTCCGTGATCATCCGGGGGGGCGGCATGGGGGCCAGCGCCCGAAACGACGGGTACTACACCTATATTTTCCCGGCCAACGGCGCCAATACCCCCATTGAAATCTTTGAGAGCGATACCCCCCTCATTGTGGAAAGGAGAGAACTCCTGCCCGATTCCGGAGGACCCGGTAAAATGAAGGGCGGCTTGGGACGGCGGGTGGTTTTCAGGGCACCGGAGGACGATTTCGCGCCCCTTCCCCCGGTGAACCTCGGAATCCAGTCCGGGCGATTCCGCTACCCCCCGGAGGGACTTTTCGGAGGTAAACCCGGGGCCAAGGCAAGATTCCTCGTGAACGGCAAGCCGGGGAATCCTTACGGGTTGACCCAGTTCGGCCCGGGCGACGTGGTGACCATGGATGCAGCAGGGGGAGGAGGATTCGGGAATCCCCTGGAACGGGATCCCGAAAAGGTTGAACGGGACGTGCTCGACGGCTACGTCAGCATAGAGCGGGCCAGGGAGGACTACGGTGTGGTCATTGATCCCGAGACCCTCAAGGTGGATCCGGAGGCCACAAGGAGTCTTCGGGAGGCTTTGGGCACCAGATAAGAAATCGGAGGGGCAAGGACGACATGGATCAGGAAAAGATACTCTATCCGGGTACCTTCAACCCCCTGTTCCATGAATCTTCCAGGCCGTTGCCCAAGGAAGTGGCGATCATCGGGGCCGGGACCATCGGACCGGACATTGGATACTACCTGAAGAGCGCACTTCCTGAGATCACCCTTTACATGGTCGATGTGGCCGAGGAGCCTTTGAAAAGGGCCGAGAAGCGTTTTTCCTCCTATACCCAGAAGGCCCTGGACAGGAAAAAGATGAGCGGGGAGATGGTGAAGGCCGTGTTGGAGAACATCGTTTTCACCACGGAATATGACAAGATCAAGGACTGCGATCTCGTAGTGGAGGCGGCAACCGAGAACATCCCCCTGAAACAAAGGATTTTCGAGCAGGTGGAGGCCATCGTAAGCAGGAAGGCCGTCATTACCTCCAACACCAGTTCCATCCCGGCCGACCGGATTTTCAACCGGATGAAACACCCGGAGCGGGCCACCGTGACCCATTTTTTCGCCCCTGCGTGGAGGAGCCTTCCCGTGGAAGTGATCCGGTGGGAGGGAGCCGACCCGGCAACGGTGGATGACCTCTGCTGGTTCTTCGCCCACACGGGAAAAGTCCCGATAGTAACGGCCAACGCCATCTGTTTCATGCTGGACAGGATCTTCGACAACTGGTGCAACGAGGCGGCCTACCTTCTCGACCAGGCCACCGCCAGCCAGATCGACAAGGTAGCCGAGGAGTTCGTTTATGCGGGTCCTTTCTTCGTGTTGAACATGGCCAACGGAAATCCCATCATCATTGAGACCAACACCCTCCAGATGGAGGAGGGTCCCCACTACCGGCCCGCTCCCATTCTGGCCTCGGTTGAGCGCTGGGTCACCCATCGCCCGGGTTCAGAGGTGGAGGTGCCGGACGACCTGAAGGGCCTGATCCGGGATCGTCTGCTGGGGATCCTTTTTTCCCAGACTTTCGATATCCTGGACCGGGACATTGGGACCGCAAGCGACCTCAACCTCGGTTGCCAGATCGCCCTCGGGTTCCGAAAGGGCCCTCTGGATCTCATGCGGGACCTGGGGGAGGAGGAAGTGGCCCGGATCATGGCCGCCTTCGAGAAGGCGCGCCCCGGGTTTCCGCAGCCCAGGGCCTCCTTTTCCGAATACCAGAAGTTCCTGCGCCACCTCCTGGTGGATGAGAGGGAAGGGGTAAAGATCATTACCATCCGGCGTCCCCAGGCCATGAACGCCATTAACGACGAAGTTACGAACGAGATCCTGGAGGTCCTGAAGTCCTATGAGAACGACCCGTCTGTAAAGGGTTTCGTGCTGACGGGATACGGGGAGAAGGCCTTTTCGGCGGGAGCTGATATCGGCAGATTGCCCGAGATGCTGGGAGACCGAGAGGCCTCGATCGACTATGCCAAGACTTGCGCTGAGGTCCAGCTCTACATGGACCGGATGGGGAAACCCGTCGTGGCCGCGGTCAACGGGCTCGCGCTGGGAGGCGGCCTGGAATTGGCCATCAGGTGCCACGCCATTGCTGCCGCGAAAAACGCCTCGTTCCAGTTTCCCGAGATCACCCTGGGGATCCTTCCCGCCATCGGGGGTTGCGTGGTCCCTTACCGCAAGTGGCCTAAAGGGGCGGCGCTGTTCCACGACATGCTTCTCCTGGGAAGACCCCTTTCGGTCCAGGAGGCCCTGGAGATCGGGATGGTCGGAAGCCTGGCCGAGGATTACCCGGGGCTGATCCGGGCGGCCGTGGAAGAGGTCGGAAACCTTGAAGGACGCATCCCGAGAATTCCGGATGGAAAGGTCGAGATCCCCCCGGTCCGACCGCCCGATTCCCCGGCGGCCGGGAACCTGGTCCTGAGCAGGGAGGCCGTGGGCATCACTGCCAAAACCATACAGGAAGGCGCTGCAGCAGAGACCTTCGAGGAGGCCCTTGAGGCTGGTTACAGGGGCTTCGGCGAGATCGCCTGCACCGGGGCGGCCAGGGAGGGAATCTCCGCCTTCCTGGAGAAGAGAAAACCCGTCTACAAAAAGTAAAAGAGTGAAATTAAGTATATTTTTCTAATCATCAAATTTTGAAACCCTTCGGGATTTCCGATTTTACCCCAAATTATGCATGAACGCTTGCCCGCCGCTGTCTGGCGGGCTTGCCCCCCTCGGGCGCGGCCTGTCCGAGAAAGGATAGAAGGATTTTCCCGGGAGCGGCCCATTTTTGCTCTGGAGCAGCCTGCCTGCCGCAGGCAGGGAGAGCGAATGTAGCGAGGGGAACATCCCTTTACCCTCCATCCATCGAGTGCCCTTAGAATACTTTAACATATTGTAATAAAGATCAATTTCATTAGTAATGCATAATTTGGGTTCATCTTTCACGTATAATTTGGGATAAAGTGACTTTTTAATGGGCGGTTATCCTGGGAGTCATCTTTTTTCTCTACATTGTGTCCATCCATAAATGAGAAAATTTATGCAAGGTCAAGGAAGGCGAAAATTTTAACCGCAGGAATACATTGAAGTATTTTGAGGATTAAAATTTGAGCCTGACGCAGAGATTGCGGAAATTGGCCATTTATGGATGGACATTTATGGATGGACACTACATTACCCTGTGCATAAGGAGGTCAGCATGAAAGTCAATAAGATCGACCATATCTGTATCGCCGTTAAAAACCTGGAGGAGGCCCGGAAGATCTGGGAGCCAATACTCGGGAAACCCGAACCGGATGATACTTATGTGGACGAACCGGAAAAGATCCGCGTGGCCCGGTACTGGGTGGGGGAGGTGGGTTTCGAGTTGATGGAATCAACCTCACCGGACGGAGACGTGGCCAAGTTCATCGAGAAGAACGGCGAGGGTGTCATGGTCATCAGTTTGAACGTTGACAACACCCGGGAAGCCGTCGGTGAACTCCAGGGGAAGGGCTATCCTTTCATCCCCGACAAGCGGGGGGAAGTGGCCAGGCCTTTCAGGGATTGCGAATTCGCCTTCATTCATCCCAAGAAGGTCAACGGGGTTCTTCTGGAACTCATCGATTACAAGTGGAAGGAACTGGAGAAGAAGTAGGAGCCCTTCAGGGTTGCGGAAACCGCATGGGACGGTTCCTGTCGGAAAAGGGAAGCCTTGTTCCCGCACCCCCGGAGACCTTTGAAAGACGTTCGATGTGTAGCGGCGCCTTTCCATCCTTCAGGCGGATCGCAGGTTTGGGGCCAGACCTCCCTGAGTGGCAACGCACAGGCAGGCCCTGGGATTCAGGCAAAGTCAGGCGTTTCCGGAGAGGTCCCTTCTATGGGGCGGGAACAAGGGGGCTATAAACGTTGAATGGAGCGAAGAATATGGGGGGGAATCTACAGGGATTACGAGGTCTATCTGGTTTTCGTGGACTCAGCGCGTTGCGACGGATGCGAGGAATGTGTCAAGTTCTGCCCTGTGGATGTTTTTGATATGACCCACAAGGCCGTTCTCACCCGACCGGATAACTGCCTGGGTTGCCGGATCTGCGAAGCCGTCTGCAATTCCAAGGCGGTGATTATCACGGAAATCACTCTTGTCCTAAAACGGATTTTGAGCTGAGTGGTGTGGTTTAGAAAAACGGACATTCTGCGAAAAGTCGTGGTGTGGGATGCAACCAATGCCCGGCGGATCGTTTTGCTGACTAATCATCTCAAGTTCGGGGCCAATACCGTCTCGACCATCTACAAGAATCATTGGCAGATCGAGTTGTCCTTCAAAGCCCTCAAGCAGAACCTCGAGATCAAGACATTTGTTGGTACCACCCAGAACGCTCTCTACATCCAGATTTGGACAGCATGGCCGATTGGCGATAACCTAATTCCCCGGAACACTATCTCGGTGTCCTAACATATTGAAATATCAGGGGCTATTTTTAGAAATTCTTCGTTTTTGGATAGCAGTGAATATCCAGTAAAAGCAAAAATCAATCCTTGTATTAAACCTCAACCCGGACATTTCACTTGCTATGAAAACCGGACATTTTGAAATGCTATTGACATGAGGCGGATTGACCCTGGAACGCATGCATGTTATACTGAATTTACTTGTTCATGGTGGGAGAAGGGGGCGTGTCGGCCCCGAAAAAAAACGGTATAGAGAGGATTTTTATTGACAGTTCGAAAAATATTGCTATTTTGGGTGTCATTGCTTCAAAGATTCATTGAGACGGTGGGCCCCCCTTCCGTTTCGCAGGTTGTTCTTGTTCCAAGGATTATTCCTTTGCCAGAAAGGCGACCTGAAGTCTGAGAGCAAAAAAAAATACAAGAAAGGAGGTCAGCCCCATGGCCAAAGGAATCGTCAAGTGGTTCAACGACAAGAAGGGATTCGGGTTCATTCAGCAGGATGACGGAGAGGATGTTTTCGTCCATTATTCCGCTATCAACGGAACCGGGTTCAAAACCCTTTCCGAAGGGGATCGCGTAAGTTTCGACATTGAACAGGGTAACCGGGGACCCGCAGCCAAGAACGTCATAAGGTTATAACCCGACCGAAAGGGACGGGAAGAGGCATCTCATCCTCGATGAGATGCCTTTTTCTTTAACCAGGACGTGACCCGGTTCAAGGATTCATTTATTTCAAGGAGTAAACGATTGATGACAAACAAAACCATGGATTCTTCAGAAGAAGAAATCCGGATGCAAGGTGATGATAACTCTCCCCATGATTATAAAGAGCCTGAAAACCCTTCGGGCGGGCAGATCGGAGATGGAGAAGACGATTTGAGCTTCAAGGAGCTCTTCGAGCAGAGCATGGAGGGTATCCGGGAAGGCAGGGTCATCCGTGGGCGAGTCGTCGACTTGGATGACAGCCATGTCCTCGTTGATATCGGATACAAATCCGAGGGCCAGATTCCCACGAACGAATTCATTGATTCCTCGGGCCGGTTGAATGTGAAGGTGGGTGACGAGGTGGACGTACTCCTGGTTCGAAAGGAGGACAAGGACGGGTGTATCGTCCTTTCCAGGAAGAGGGCGGCGGAGGAAAGATTCTGGAAGAGGGTTAAAGAGGCCTACCGGGAGAAAGGAACCATTGCGGGGAAAATCGTGTCCCGTGTGAAGGGAGGCTTTTCGGTGGATATCGGCCTTCAGGCCTTTTTGCCCATCTCCCAGGTTGACCGGCGTCCGATCGGGGACCCGGACTCCGTTATCGGTATGGAGAGTGATTTCAGAATCATCAAGTTCGACCGGAGGCGGAGAAACATCGTACTCTCCCGCAGGGCCGTGATCGAGGCGGAGCGGAAAAAGTTGAGGGAAAAGACCCTGGAGAGCATCGAGGAAGGGGCGGTTCTTGAGGGGGCCGTCACCAACATCATGCGTTATGGGCTTTTCGTGGACCTGGGAGGTATTGACGGCCTGGTCCATGTCACGGACATGGCCTGGGGACGAGTCGGAGACCCATCAGAGAAATACCGGATCGGGGACCGGATCAAGGTGAAGATACTGAAATTCGACAGGGAAAGGGATCGTATATCCCTCGGGATCAAGCAGTTGAGCCCGGACCCCTGGGAAAATGCAGCTGACAGGTATCCTCCGGGCGCCAAGATAACCGGGCGAATAACCAGCTTTGCCAAATATGGAGCATTCCTGGAAACGGAGGAAGGCCTCTCCGGGCTCATCCACCTCGATGAGCTGTCCTGGACCCGGAACGTGAAACATCCTTCTCAGGTCCTGAATGTCGGTGACATTGTGGAGGCCTTGGTGCTGGACCTGGATGTGGAAAAGAGGAGGATTTCCCTGAGTATCAAGCGGCTCGAACCGAATCCGTGGGAAGTCATCGCCACGAAGTTCCCCGTCGGGGCCATCATCCAGGGAAAAATCAAGAACATCACGGACTTCGGCATGTTTATAGGTATAGATGAAGGTATCGATGGTCTTGTTCATGTCTCGGATCTTTCTTGGTCCAAAACGGTCAGACATCCGTCGGAGCTGTACGAAGAAGGCCAGGAAGTGCAGGCCGTGATCCTGGAGATCGATGCCGAGCGGGAACGGTTTTCCCTCGGGATCAAACAGTTGACACCGGACCCTTGGGAAGAGATCGCCCGGAAATACGCCGTCGGGACCCGAATCAGCGGCCGTGTGACCAACGTCACGGATTTCGGGCTCTTCCTGGAGCTTGAGCCGGGGGTCGAGGGGCTGGTTCACGTCTCCGAGCTGCCCAAGGGCGAGGGGGAAAGCCCCTTGGAAGGTTTCCAGGTGGGAGATATGCTGGATGCCAAGGTGATCCGGGTTTCCAGGGAGGAAAAGAAAATCGGACTTTCCGCGCGTACTCCGAAAGAGAATGAATTTCCTTACGGACCCCAGACCTCATCGGAGCATTCAAGGGAGGCTACGTCGAATCTAGGTGAACTCCTGAGAAAGGAGATGCTGAACCGGCAGCGGGAGACGGAAAATGATGCTCCGGAAGGGGAGTCCGGTGATGGAGCCGGGGAAACCGATTGAAATCCTGATGGGGACTCTTTGACGGCTGAAGTCGGGAACCCACCACCAAGAGACGGGGTTTTCAGCCCCCTTTGGCGCAGATCCGGAAGGGGTTCCGATTGAACCGCCCAACAGGCGTCCTATCCGAACGACGGAAGGGCGAAGGAGACCTGAGCGAGAAAAATGAAAAGTTATAAACCTGCCATTTCCCAGGAATATTTCGAAGAACTGTTGAAAGACGCAATCCATGATCTTCAGAAAAGCGGCTTGCCTGATGAGAAGGTTTATGCGCTTGTAAAAGACCTCTTCGGATCGGATTATGCACGGAGATTTTGCGGTAATTTATGAAAGGTGTGATTTCCTCTGCCTCCCCCCCCGGTGCGAGCTGAGTCCCCCGCCGACAATCCCGAGGGGGTGAAATCCGGAGGAGAGAAGGGTTTGGAGAATAGAGGACCCCACTGCCCAGTGTGCAAGTGTGGGTTGGATCTCAAAAGGACCTGACGCCGGGTGTTTCTCCACTGCAGGTCCTGCGGTGAGGATTTCCCCATTGAGCGCTTCGTCCGGGAATTGGACGATCATATCCTCGAGGCCTTGGGAGATATCCGGTGTGACAGGATATGACCAGTCCTCGGCAATTGCTCCCGTAACTTCCCCTGATACGCCGGTAAAATACTGCCCCACGGAATCCGGCGGAATCCATCCGTAAAAGGTTCTTTCCTTCCCGACCGGGATTCCTTTCCTGCCCCTTGAATATTCGAGGCCCCTCGTGTACTATCTCGAAGTCCGGCCTTTCGGGCGGGAATTCAGGGAGAAATACTGCACTTGAAGGGCGAAAGGAGAGGTTGATATGCCTGGATTCGAGGTGTTCGGAGAGGAGGAGCGGAAGGAAGTCCAGGAGGTGCTGGAGACCGGAGTGCTTTTCCGGTATGGTTTCGACCAGGCGCGGAAGGGTCGCTGGAAGGCCAGGCGCCTTGAGGAGGAAGTGGCGGCCCGAGTGGGGGCGGCCCATTGCCATGTGTGTTCCAGCGGGACTGGGGCGCTTAGTACAGCCCTGGCCGCCTGCGGCATCGGGGCCGGGGACGAGGTGATCGTTCCCCCCTTTACGTTCATCGCAACGATCGAGGCGGTGCTTCTCGCCGGGGCCGTGCCGGTTTTCGCCGAGATTGACAAGACCCTTTGCCTTGATCCCGAATCGGTCGAGTCTGCCATCACACCCCGCACACGGGCTGTCCTGCCCGTTCATATGTGTGGTTCAATGGCCCGCATCGACGAACTTGAAAACCTTTGCCGAAGGAAAGGGCTTCATCTCATCGAGGATGCCTGTCAGGCCTTCGGCGCGACCTATCGGGGGAAGGCCCTCGGAACATTCGGCCGTGTGGGATGTTATTCTTTCGACGCGGTCAAGACCATAACCTGCGGGGAAGGGGGTGCCCTGGTCACGAATGATCCCGATGTCTACCAGAGGGCGGAGAGGTACGCGGACCACGGGCATGATCACGTCGGGAACGACCGGGGACTGGAAGGGCATCCGATCCTTGGCACCAATTTCAGGATCAGCGAATTGAACGCCGCGGTGGGGCTCGCCCAACTGAGAAAGCTGGATTGGATCCTTGAAAAGCAGCGTTTCAATAAATCCAGGATAAAAAAGGCACTGGAGTCTGTCTCTGGTGTCACCTTCCGACAGGTACCGGACGAGGAAGGGGATTCGGCCACCTTTCTCTCATTCTTTTTGCCTGGAGAAACGGACGCCAGAGAGGCGGCTCAAAGGCTTGCGGAGGAGGGGGTCGATGGGACCTTCTACTGGTATGACAACAATTGGCACTATTTTCGAAAATGGGACCACCTGAAAAACCTGTCTTCAGCGGGGAAGCTTCCCCTTGCACTTCTCGACACGGTTCCCGACTACCGGACACTGGCCCTTCCCCAATCCGACGGGATCATGAAGCGAACCATTTCCCTGCTGATCAAGGTTTCCTGGTCGGAGGAAGAACTGGAGAAGCGGTCGGATAAGATCCAGCGGGTCCTCGGCGGATGAGATCCTAGGGACGGAGGAGTTTCGATCACATGATGCCCAAAAACCTCAAGATGGTTACTTACGTGTTATTCGGGAAAGGAGCCTTTGCGGAATTACCCGGCATTCTCCAGGAAAGACGAATCACTGCCAAGGCCCATGCCCTTTTTATCGTGGACGATGTTTTCCGGGGAACCCCGCTTGAGGAACGTTTGCCCCTGGAAAAGGGAGACCAACTCCTCTGGGTCAATGTGGATGAAGAACCCACGACCTGGTACGTGGATGAACTCACGGCCGCGGCACGGGATTTTTCCGATAAACACCCGGCCAGCGTACTGGGAATCGGCGGGGGCAGCACCATGGATCTGGCCAAGGCGGTCTCCGTTATGCTGACCAATCCCGGTTCATCGGTGAAATACCAGGGTTGGGACCTCGTGCAGCACCCGGCGGTCCATCACATGGGCATCCCTACCCTCTCGGGTACCGGGGCAGAGGTTTCCCGGACCACGGTTCTCTGCGGACCGGAGAAGAAACTCGGTATCAATTCAAACTATGTCGTATTCGATCAGATCCTGCTGGATCCCGAGCTTGTAGCAGACGCTCCGGTCGAGCAAAGGTTCTATACGGGAATGGATTGCTATATCCATTGCGTGGAGTCCCTCCGGGGGACCTATATCAATACCTTTGCCCGCGCCTATGCCGAAAAGGCCTTGAGCCTCTGCCGGGAAGTCTTCAGGGATGACGACCCGGAGCGGGACTCCAAGATGATGATGGCCTCCTATTTCGGGGGGTTGAGCATCGCCTATTCCCAGGTAGGAATCTGCCACGCCTTATCTTACGGATTGTCCTATGTTCTGGGGATCCATCACGGCATCGGCAATTGCATCGTTTTCGATTACCTGGAGGAGTACTATCCCGATGACGTCCGTGAATTCCGGGAACTGATGAAAAAGTGGAATATTTCCCTTCCCCGGAACATCACGCAGAGCGTCGAGGAAAAGGATCTGGAACGAATGATCGACGTGACCCTGGTGCTGGATCCTTTGTGGGAGAACGCTCTCGGCACCGAGTGGCGGAAGATCATGACCCGGGACAGGATCCGGGAACTCTATCGGAGGATGTGACGGGAGATGTTGCCGGTTTCTTTGGATCTATGGGGGGCTGGATTCCGTTGCCCGGCCCTCCCATTGAAGAAAACCATCCCCGCCCGTTTTATCTTGCCCCGCCTGCCTTTTCCTTTTCGGCCCCCTACCACCGCCACGGAGACAGGGAGAGAGCTTTGAACCCACTAAAAATTTATCTTGATAATTCCCTGCTCCAAGCTGCGGGGAATTACCAATATAAATCACTCTCAGAAGTGCTGTAAAAGCAGAGACATAGTCTGGGATAAATATTTGCCGACATCTCTAACAGGTTGTTGAAAAACATAGCGAATGTTAGCGAGGAGAACATCCCGAGTCCCTGCTTGAAGCGGTATACCCTGTGATTTTTGGAAAGGTAGAATAGAAAAATTGTAATGCTCACTGGATTTAGGTTGGAGGGGCATGTAGATCTTTTCTTCGCTTCCGAATCTCCCGGCCTGGTTATTTCAAGGGGTTAGTGACGGGGGAGTTTTGCCCCCTCCGCCGATCTCCCGCTTTTACAAGCGGGAGCCGGGGTTTCCCCCATCCCTAACCCCATGAAATAACGAAGGCCTCCCGATAGGTCGCATCGAAAAGATCCCCATGCCCCTTTTTCGGTGGTGCGGGCAGTGGTTTTCAGGTGAAATCTTTGATCCAGCGATTCCTTGGACAGGTCCGCTGACAGCCGGCGGGTAGGCCTAGGAGGGTCTATCTGCTGGAAGGATGATTCGAGCAAGGGCCGATGGCCCCTTTTCTGGAGTGACCGGCGGGAGGGCGCCGTGGTTTTCGCGGTTTATCAGTGGGGGAAGCCGCAGCTCACGCTCTTCTTAGAGCGGGAGAATGCGGAGGGGGCCGGTGTCCCCCGCTGATAAGCCGCTGAAAACACCAGCCCGACGAAAGAAAAGGCGCCATCGGCCTTTTGGAGACTGTTATCGAAATGGAGTACTCACAGGCTTAGATTGAAGGGGCATGGGAGATCTTTTCTTCGTTCCCGAGTCTCCCGGCTTGGTTATTTCGTGTCCATCCATAAATGCCCCTTTTCCCCAATCTTCCGCCTTCGCTATGGCTACGGCGTGACCAGGCTGCGTCAGGCTCAGATTTTAATCCTCGAAATACTTCAATGTATTCCTGCGGTTAAAATCTTCGCCTTCCTTGACCTTGAACAAAATTGCCTATTTATGGATGGACACTATTTCAAGGGGTTAGGGACGGGGGAGTTTTGCCCGCCGGCAGTCTGGCGTGGCCTCCCGACAGGTCACTTCCGAAAAGATCTCCATGCCCCTTCTCCCGGTGGTGCGGACGATGTTTTCAGGGAAAGCGCTTGATCCAGAAAGGGCCTGGAAAAGGCCCATTGCCACTCAGGCTCAATAGGCTCAGTTACAGTTGAAATTCGAGTACCAAGGCTTGATGTTTTCGGTCCTTTTCTGCCTGGAAGGATAGTTCGGCCCTCGAGGGAAATACCCGGTGATCCTCGGCCTGGACGGCGTAGCGCTTGTCCGCCGTTGTCTGGCGGACTTGTCACGCCGTAGCCGTAGCGAAGGCGGAAGACCGGGCAAAGTCAGGTGTTTTTCAAAGGTCTCAGGGGGAAGGAAGGATTCTGGAATGCCATATATCGCCGATTTTCACATCCATTCCCACTATTCCCGGGCCACGGCCCGAAACCTGGTCCCCAGGGAAATCGCCTTTTGGGCCAGGAGAAAAGGGATCACTGTTGTTGGGACCGGGGATATGACTCACTCCGCCTGGTTGGTGGAGCTTCGCCGGGATCTGGAGGAAGCGGAGCAGGGCCTTTACCGTCTAAAACCCGACCTGGAGGAAGAGGTGCAAAGATCCCTTCCCGCTGCCTGCAGGGGGCCCGTTCGTTTTTTACTTTCCGGGGAAATAAGTTGCATATACAAGCGCGGGGGCAGGATACGGAAGGTCCACAACCTGGTTCTTCTCCCTGATTTTGATGCCGCCGCGCGTCTGAATGGTCGGCTGTCCAGGATCGGAAACCTCAACTCGGACGGACGGCCCATTTTGGGGATCGATTCCAGGGACCTGCTCGAGATCGTCCTCGAGGTTGATGACCGGGCCTTTTTCATCCCGGCCCACATATGGACCCCCTGGTTCAGCCTTTTCGGAAGCAAATCCGGTTTCGATGCAGTGGAGGAGTGCTTTGACGACCTCACACCCCACATTCACGCTCTGGAGACCGGGCTCTCCTCTGATCCTCCCATGAATCGGCTTCTATCCACCCTGGACGGGTACCTCCTGGTTTCCAACAGCGACGCCCACTCTCCGTCCAAGTTGGGCCGCGAGGCCAATCTTTTCGATACCCCTTTGGGATATGATTCAATGCTGGAGGCCATGGTCACCCGTGAGGGTTTCTTGGGGACCGTGGAGTTCTTTCCAGAAGAGGGCAAGTACCATTACGACGGCCACCGGAAATGCGGAATCTCTTTCCATCCGCGGGAAACCCGTTCCTGGAACGGTCTCTGTCCTGAATGCGGGAAACCCGTGACATTGGGAGTTCTCCACCGAATCGATGAATTGGCGGACAGAACATCCCCCCGACTCACCGAGCCCTTTTACAGCCTGATCCCGCTCCCGGAGATCCTTTCGGAGATCCTCGGTGCGGGTCCGGCCACCAAAAAGGTCCTGGGAGCCTACGAAGATCTTCTTGCCGCGTTGGGACCTGAACTTGCGATTCTCATGGACAGATCCTTGTCCGACATCGAGAGGGCCGGGGGCGCGCTGCTCGCGGAGGCCGTCGGCCGGATGAGAGAGAACCGGGTGATCCGGCAGGAGGGTTTCGATGGACAGTACGGCACCATCCGCCTTTTCCGGGAAAGGGAGATCGAGGAGTGGAGAGGCCAATTGGCGCTCTTTGCCGTCCCGGAGGTCCATTCCCCGAAAAAAGAACGGGCGCCACAGCCTCCGAAAGATCACAGGCCCGTTACCCTGGAGGATCCCGCCTCGGAAAGGGCTCGATCCCATTCCGATCCCCTTCTGGGGCCCCTCAACCCCGCCCAGCGGGAAGCCGTGACCCACAGGGGGAGCCATCTTCTCATCGTGGCCGGGCCGGGCACGGGGAAAACCATGACCCTCACCCACCGGATCGCTTACCTTATTCGGGAGGGAGTGGCAAGGCCCGAGCAGGTCCTTGCCCTGACCTTCACCAACAAGGCGGCCAGGGAAATGGGGGAAAGGATCGAGTCCCTGCTCCCTGAAGCCTCCTCACGGGGTGTTTTCATCGCCACCTTCCATCGCTTCTGCCTGGAAGTATTGCGGGCGGAAGGAGGACGAACCGGTCTCCCGGAAGACTTCAGCCTTTGCCCGGAACGGGATACCCTCGGCCTGGTTCGAGAAGTGGTTTCTTCGTTGGGCAAGGGAAGCCGCGCAGCCCGATCCCTGCTGAAGGCCTTGCCCGGCCTGAAACGGGCCACCCTCTCCGACCCCCCGCACGACATCCCCATGGAGCTTGCCGTACCTTTTCGCCGCTACCAGGAAAGACTGAGAAAACTGGGCATGCTTGATCTTGACGACCTGGAAATCGAGACCCTGCGGCTTTTCCACCGGTGCCCGGAGGTCGCGGAAACCTACGCCCGGCGGTTTCCTTGGATCTTCGTGGACGAATATCAGGATACCAATCCCACCCAGGTTGAAATCCTGAAGACCTTGATCGGGACCTGTGCGTATCTGAGGGAAAGGGAATCGGAAACAAGTGAGAGAGTGCCGAGTCTTTGTGCGATCGGCGATCCGGACCAGGCCATCTATGGCTTTCGGGGCGCCGATGTGCGGAATTTTCACGCCTTTGAAAAGGATTTTGGCGGCGCCCGGAAGGTGATCCTTCCCGAGAACTACCGATCCACTCAGGCTATTCTGGACGCTGCCGCCGGCCTGATGGGTAAAGGGGAGGCGCTAAAAGGCCACCGCGGGCGGGGCGAACCCTTATTCGTGGCCTCCTGCCGCACTTCCGAGGAGGAGGCTGAGATGATCGTGGAACAGATTGAACGGCTTCTCGGTGGGACCACTTATTTCTCCCTGGACAGCGGTCGGGTGGAGTCCTTCGAGGAGGGGGAGAACCTCGGTTTCGGGGATATCGCGATCCTGTTCCGCCTGAACAGCCAAGGGGACGCCCTGGAGGAGGCCCTTGGAAGAGCAGGTATTCCCTTTGTGCGGTCTGGAGAAAGGCCCGTTATCGAGCGATATCCTGCAAGTCTCCTTTGGCGTTTCCTCCGGGCCCGGCTGTATCCCGATATCCCCTATTACCGTTCCGCGTACCTGGAACTGGCCGAGGAGAAAGGGAAGGAGGGCGAAAGAATCCTCCAGCTCCCGGTGCCCTCCGGATCCTTGCAAGAGATCATTGACCAGGCCCTGGCCCTTCATGAACTCAAGGACCTGTCCGAGGAAGAGGAATCCGTTCTCCGGAGATTCATGGAAGGGGCGGCTGATTTCAACGGGGAACCTTCCGCCTTTCTGGATCTTCTTTCATTGGAACGAGGCATCGACCATTCGATCCTTGCCGGGGACCGAACAGCCCTCATGTCCCTCCATGCAGCCAAGGGATTGGAATGGCCCGTGGTCTTTATCACGGGTTGTGAGAAAGACTTGATTCCTTGTTCTCTTTTCGGCACGAGGGACGAGGATGAGGAAAAGCGCCTCTTTTACGTCGGCATGACCCGGGCGCGGAATCGCTTGATTCTTTCCCATTCCGCCCGCCGGAACCTCAACGGCCGGATCCTGAAGGGAGGCCCTTCCCCATTCCTGGATCTGCTCCCGGGGGCATGCTGCAGGCCCCTGGAAAGGCGGCCCTGGAAGCCGAAAAAATCCCATCAAAAGCAGCTTCAGCTATTTTAAGGTTCTACTTTACGCTTCCCTGCCCATACTTGCTCGTTCGTCCAGGAATGGGGGGATTTGGTCAGTTGGGAGGCATGATGAAAGGAGGACACGTTTCCCCCGGGCCCGGCTGGAAAGCAGGATAATGGATGCCGGCCATCCGGGTGGTGATTTTGAAGTCCTCTTCAAGGGATTTTTTCAAGGCGACCATCTTTCGATCCAGGAGTCCCTGGACCCGTTCAAAAAGGCGCTTGGCAAGAAAGGAGGGCAGTTCCCTCAGGATATCGATACGGGAGCGATTGAGATGAATGAGATACAGGCCTCCTGTTTCTTTTTTCCGGGAGTCCTTCAGAATAAAGGTAAGTCCCAGGGCCACCTCGAAATAGTGGGTGGCATAGATCTGTTTCGATGCCACGATCATACCCCTGCTGGGGTTTGGGGGAGAAAATCGGGCCAGGTGATGAATGCTGAAGACCGGCCGGAGGCTTCGTCTGTCGAAGGACTCGAATGTCCAGTAAAGGAGGTCCTCGATGTCGCGCGAACCGCGCCGGGGAAATTCTTTAAGGTGGGTCTGAAGCTCCGGGGCAAGGTCCCTGAGCAAGGAGGAACAGCGGATCATGTCTTCCATCTCGTCCTTTGCCCGGATGAGAGTCCTTTTATCGCAGTACTCGATCAGGGCCCCGTCTCCGCGGGTCAGGTATTTTCGGACGTAGGCCACCATGGCCTCCCGGATGATTCGGTTCCCCCGCTCCCGGAAGCCGGGGGCCGAGGGATCCAACGGGCGGAATTTTTCCATAAGCGTCCCATCCGCCTTGACCTTGCAGTCGGTACTTCGGCAGCGTGAGAGTTCCTTGAGTTCATCCAGGGGAAGGGAGAGGCCCGAGAGGTCATCCAGTACCGGCCGATGGCTGAACTGACCCTTTCTCCGCGCCGAGGCCGTCTCGATGCACATCCCGTCCTTTCCATACCGGGCGGCGAAGAAGTCAGGCGGCACATTGATACGGGCGATTCCCAGAAGGGCCAGCTCCTGTTTCCGTCCACCGTTGAGGATCTTGATTACGACCTTCCCTTGCCCGATGTCCCGCACCTCGGCCGCCGTAAGGCTCAGTCGACCGCGAAGCAACCCCCGGGGGTCCCCCTCAGGGTACCGTTCGTGGGCCTCCACGGAAAAGGGCCCGGAGAGGATCAAGAGAAAAAGGACCCAAGAAAGCCATTGCACGATTCGTTCTGGCGGGCGTTTAGGGAAGGTCGTATCGTTCTTGAATGGTGAGCGTTGAGCCTGGTTGGGGTAGGGGAGTGCGTGGTCGATTTTCTCTGACCTCCTGTCCTGGAATATCCTGCCTCACGATAATCATCGACCCTAAGGGTACAAATCTTGAAGGAAGGATCGGTCTTGAAGGAAAAGGGAAAGGACGATCCCTGAGCCAGCATAGCGGCATCAGGACGAGATACCAACCATCCTATTTTATGCCCAGGATGTCAAGGAGTTCTTCGAGACGGCGGATCACGTGATCCGGTTCGGGATCACCGGCATGCATCACCGATACATTGTCAGGGGCCAGAAGGACAGTGGAAGCACCGGCCTCATGCCCGCAGATTACATCGAACCGAAAGTCCCCCACGACCAGTATTTCTTCAGGGGAGAGGCCCATTTTTCGGGCAGCCTGGTAGATGCCGTCAGGATGGGGTTTCGGCAAGGAGTTTTCCCGGGTGATGATCACGTCGAAATCCCCGGGGCCGATCCCATGGAATCGCTGGAATGCCACCCGAACCGAGCGAAGGCTGTTCCTGGTCAGGATTCCCAGGAAAAAGCCCTCTCGCTTTAATGCCGAGATGCAGCTCTCTGCCCCTGCATTGGGAAGGGAGACCCTGGCGGCGGCCGTTTCCCGCTCCTCGAGGATTTTTTCAAGGGGAGCTCTCTTTTCGGGGGGCAGGGCGTCCAGGAATTCGAGAATAGGCTTGTCCTCAGGGCACCGGATGGCCCGCTTGATGGCGGGGAAATCCAAGGCTCCCGGACAGGTCAAGGTGCCGTCGAAATCAAAAAGGACTCCCTTGATTTTTCGCTTGCCTGTGGGAGGAGATTTTTTCATAGACAGCAAGGTTTACCTGGATTCCACACCGATGGGGAAAGCGAAGAAGAGGAAGGGGTTGTGATCTCTAATTTCCTTCCGCGTCTTTTTCAAGCTGGTACCGCTTTTCACTCTTCCTGCAGAGTTCCCAGATGATGCACTGTGGGCGAAACTTGCAATAACCGCAAGGATCCGTGCAGGCTTCACAATTATCGAGACACTCCTGGCAGTATCCGATCTCCATCTTTTCGCAACGCACCTGAGCTTCCCGGTCTGGATGGTAGCGGCATTTCATCGGCGGATCCCCTTTCCCTCTCGCCGGCAAGAAGGTTCTATTGGATGCGGTACGCCGACCACAGGCTGAAAACCTTCCTGCCCCGGGGTAGATAGTCTATTCCATAATAGGTGATAAGGGCCGGGAGGACAATAGCCTGGGAGATTCCGAAGCGAAGAAAAGATCTCCATGCCCCTTCAATCTGGTGAGACCTTTGAAAAACGCCCCCTTTTGCCCAATTGCGGCGTCAGGCTCAAATTTCAATCCTCAAAATACTAAATGTATTCCTGCGGTTGAAATTTTCGCCTTCCTTGAACTTGAATATCTCATTTATGAATTGGAAACTCACTAATGCCCAGATTTCATTTATGGATGGGCACTAATCTGATGAGTATTCCGAATATTGTCATGTATAGATGCCTGCCCTGTTTGGCACATTAAGCAGGGCAGTTGAAAATTTCGATTTCCCCTCCGAGGCGTAAGCTTGACCTTGAGCAAAATTGACCATTTTTCAAAAATCTCGTTTCAAAAGGGGGGGCATGTCAATGTCGCACGAAGGGGTTGAGTGGAAGGAGAACAAGGGGGGATCAGCGGGACAGATAAGCCATGAGACTTTTCTTAAGTCGTTCATGGACTTCCCTCGGGACTCCTTCCTTAGACAATTCCTTGCATAAGGCCACGGTCCTTTTCAGGGAATCCAGGCACCGCTCGCATTCAGGACATTCCCGGAGGTGATCCTCTATCTCCTTGCAGATGGATGAATCCAGTTCACCATCCAGGTACTCCGAGATCCTGTTGAACAAGGCTTTGCACTTTTCATGCATGGTGTGCGCTCTCCTTGTAATGGCCGGAGATCTCCTTTCGTAAGAAAAGGCGGGCACGGTGCAGGCGGGTCTTCACCGATTGGGGAGTGATCCCCAGTATCTCGGCCGTCTCCTCCGTGTTGAATCCCTGGAGATCCCTGAGATTGAAAACCATCCTGTATTTCGGAGGCAGTTTTACGATGGCAGCAGCGATGACCTCCTTGAGCTCGGTGCGGAGGAGGTCGTCGGAAGGGTTGTTCGACCAATCCGGGATTTCAAAGGCCTGGGGTCCCTTATCGGGGTTCCCGAGTTCTTCCAGGGACAATTCCCTGTCCGGCTCGAACTTTTTTTTCCTCCGCTTCCGGTAACAGGCATTGGCGGCGATTTTGAAGAGCCAATTTTTCAGCTTCGTCTCTTCCCTGAAGTCCTGAAGGGACTTGAAGGCGTTGAGGAAGGTCTCCTGCATGATGTCCTCGGCGTCCTGGGGGTGTCCGCACACCCTGAGACCGAAATTGAAGAGCGGTTCCTCGTACCTCTCCACGATCTTTTCCATGGCCTCCATGGAACCCTTCTTGAACCGGGTGATCAGCTCGTGATCCAGATCATCTGTCTTTATTGGATTCATTTTCTCGAAAAAAGTTCCCTGAATAGGGTATCCTTCACCGGCCCCACGGTTAAATCAGAGGATGGGCGGCACGCTGTTACCCCCTTGCGGCCCCGAATGGCCAGGTTCCTACCAGAAGTTATGCCGGAAATCAACCTGTTCGCAAGGCATGGGAGCTTCGGAAGGAGGAAGATCAAAGGGTAGGAGCCTGTGGCTTCTCCTTTGGAGCCGGCCCTGTCCCCTCCGCTGCCCTTCATTGACATCCCCACCATGATTATTTATCCTGCCTTGAGAGTCCTTCTGGAGGGCCGGGAATTCACAGTGAATTCCTCGGGCCAAGGGCGTCAAACCG
The DNA here is from genome assembly GCA_019310525.1 of Deltaproteobacteria bacterium. Taxonomy (NCBI): domain Bacteria; kingdom Pseudomonadati; phylum Myxococcota; class Myxococcia; species Deltaproteobacteria bacterium. Next base: position 49,888 of record JAFDEE010000046.1, read on the forward strand.
GTCCGGTAACTTTCAATGCCGGGGTCGTTCCATGGGTCTTGTTTTCGATGCCGATTCCGCAAACCTTTACGCCACCTGGTGCAGGTCTCCACATGGTCGGGCCATGGATCGGTTCGTCGAGAAATCGGTCCGGGGACTCCTGGATCCCCAACCGGGAGAAAAGGTGCTTGATATCGGCTGCGGAGAAGGAAACCATCTTCTTTTTTTCAGCAAATTGGGATTGGATATCAACGGCGTCGATCCTTCCCCGTACCTCATTGATCGGGCCAGGGAGCGCCTCGGCTACCGGTGTATGCTTAAGATCGGGAGGGCCGAAGAGCTTCCATACAGCGACAATGAATTCGACTTGGCCGTCATGATTAATACCCTCGAATTCGTTGATGACCCCTTGGCGGCTTTGATGGAGGCGGGAAGGGTGGCACGCCGGGGAGTGTTCATCGGAGTGATGAACAGTCTCTCCTGGTTCTGGCTTTGCCAGAAGCTCCAGGGATTCTTTCGGGCGACTCTTTTCAGCCGGGCCCGGTTCTTCAACCTCTGGGAACTGAAAAATCTGGTGCAACGGGCCTTCGGAGACGCTCCGGTGACCTGGAGATGTGCCCAATTGTATCCAGCTTTTTTGGATTTCCCCGCACCGCACCCGAAAAAACCGGACAGGCTCGAACATTGCCCTTTCGGTCTTTTTCTTGGGGTTTTTATCACCATGAAGTACTGGGTGAGAACCGAGCAACACCCGCTTCGAATCGGGTTCAAGGAGACCAAACGCCCCCTGATCCCTGGAATCAGCCGGGGGGAATGTCCGTTGCATGGAGGGGAAGCGGAAATATGAAGGAAGCCTATTTGTACGAAAAGCTGGATAACGGAAAGGTCAAGTGCCTTCTTTGCAATCACCGGTGCCTGATACGGGACGGGGGCAAGGGAATCTGCAACGTCCGGGAAAATCGCGGAGGTACCCTGGTAAGTCTCGTTTACGGAAAGGTTGTAGCAAGGCACGTGGATCCGATCGAAAAGAAGCCGCTTTTCCACTTTCTTCCAGGTACCCCTTCCTATTCTATGGCCACGGTGGGATGCAATTTCCGATGCAGCTTCTGCCAGAATGCGGACATCTCTCAAATGCCCGTAGATCAAGGCCGCATATGGGGAGAGGACATGACTCCGGGGAGGATCGTTGAGGAGGCGGAAAGGAGTCGCTCAGCCACCATCGCTTACACCTATACGGAACCCACGGTCTACTACGAATTGGCCGTCGACACGGCCCGCCTCGCCACTGAAAGGGGGATTCGGAACGTCTTCGTCTCCAACGGGTATATGACCGTGGAATGCCTTCAGGACATCCATCCGCACCTCCACGGCGCCAACGTGGATCTCAAGTCTTTCTCGGACAAGTTTTACAGGGATCAGTGCGGGGCCAGGTTGGATCCTGTGCTCAGGTCTCTGGAGACCATGCACAAACAGGGGATCTGGATCGAAGTGACCACCCTCCTGATCCCGGGTCTGAATGACAGCAAGGAGGAAGTCAGGGAAATCGCCGGTTTTCTCGCCCGGCTGGATCAGAATATTCCTTGGCATATCAGCCGGTTTCATCCTACATACCGCCTTCTGGATGTTCCCGCCACTCCCCCGGATGTGATCCGGCGTGCCAGGGAAATCGGTTTCGAGGCGGGGCTGAGGTATGTTTATACCGGAAACCTTCCGGGAGATGAGGGTGAAAAGACCTTCTGCCACCAGTGCGGGCACCTTCTTATCGACAGGTACGGCTTTACCGTTGGAACTTTCAGGATCGAAGACGGACATTGCCCCGAATGCCATGCGGAGATTCCCGGGGTCTGGAAATAGAATTTCCTTGAGATAGTAAAGACTAGGGAGGGCTCAACAGGGTTCTTCTTATGTCGCGGCCCCCGCTGATCCTTCGCATTGCCTTCTTCCAGTCAGCGGGGGTCTATTTTTCAAAGAGAGGGTCTATGAAACGAGAAGAAGAATTGGCGTTGAAGGCGGCCAAGGAAATCGTGGTGAAGTTCATCGAGACGGGAAGACTGTCCGTGAGCAACTTCGACGGGACATTCAAACAGATCCACCGGACGGTGAGAGAATCGCTCATGGAGGCGCTTTCCGGGGGGGAAACAGGGCACTAGGTCACGTCGTAGTGGACCATCTTCAGGTACAGGCCCTGGGGCGGTGCCTTGATGCCTGCCTGTCTCCTGTCCCGGGAAGCCATGATCCGCTTGAACTCTTTCCGGTCGATCCTTCCCTTTCCTGCATCCACAAGGGTGCCCACGATGTTTCGGACCATGTGGCGGAGGAATCCGTTCGCCTCAAAAACCAGGGAGATAATCCCTCCCCGGGGGGGATGGAGTTCGGCCCGGATCATGTTCCTGATCGGGTCGCCGGGACTTCCGCCCGAGGACCGGAAGGCCGAGAAGTCATTGACCCCACGGATCAATTCGAGACATCTTTCCATCTCACGGAGATCCAATCTCACGGGGATGTGCCAGACATAGAAGCGCAGGAAGGGGTCCGGGTCCGGGCGGTTCAAAATCCTGTACTCGTAGGTTTTGCTTCTTGCGCTGTATTGGGCGTGGAAATTCAGTGGAGCGTACCCCGCCTCTTTGATGTGGATATCCTCGGGAGTGAGGGAATTGAGCCCTCGCCTGATGGATTCCGGGGAAATGGAGGAACGTGTGAAGAAATGGCATACCTGGTGGAGGGCATGAACGCCCGCATCCGTTCTTCCAGAAGCGATGAGGGTGGAGGGTTCGCGGGTTATCCTGTGGATCGCTTCCTCCAGGACAGCCTGTATGGACAGGGCACGGGGTTGCCGTTGCCATCCGTGGTACCGGCTCCCGTCATAGGCCACAACGATCCTGATGTTTTTTTTTGCCTCCGTCATCGCGGTCTCAGTGGGATCAGCCAAAAGGCACTCCCTTCCGGGGGGATCGGCGTTTTAGAAAAAAAGGGAAGCCCCGAAGGCTTCCCTTTTTCTTGCGGTACCGGCAATATCCTTGTCCTCGCTGGAGGGCAAAGGGTACAGACGGATGCTATCTCTTGGAATACTGGTAACGGGCCCGGGCGCCGCGCTGTCCGTATTTCTTTCTTTCCTTGATCCTGGAATCGCGGGTAAGGAGTTCCGCCTTCTTCAGGATAAGCCGGTATTCCGGGTCCAATTCCCCCAAGGCCCGCGCGATGCCATGCCTGATGGCCCCGGCCTGACCGGAAATGCCCCCTCCCCTTACGTTTATCGTGATATTGAATTTTTCCAGGTTGTCGGTCAGCTCAAGGGGCTGGCGGATGACCATCTTGTCGGTCTCCCTGGTGATATATTCATCCATCGGTTTCTTGTTGATGGTGATGACACCATGCCCCGGCCTCATCCAGACCCGGGCGACGGATGTTTTTCTTTTTCCTACCGCGTGAATCATCCCTTCGGCCATTTAGATCTCCAGTTTTTCCGGTTGTTGTGCCTGATGCGGGTGTTCAGGTCCTGCATAGACTTTCAATTTTTTTAGCTGCCTTCTTCCCAGGCTGTTCTTGGGAAGCATCCGCCTCACGGCAAGGCGCAGGATATCCTCCGGCTTTTTTTCCAGGAGTTTCCTGGCCGATATCGCCTTGAGGCCGCCCGGGTATCCGCTGTGCCGGTAATAGTACTTGTTGTCCCATTTTCTTCCGGTCAGTCGGATTTTTTCCGCGTTGATGACCACCACGAAATCTCCCGTGTCGGCGTGGGGAGTGAAAATGGGCTTGTGCTTTCCGCGCAAACGATTCGCGATCTGGGTTGCCAGCCTTCCGAGGACCCTGTTTTCCGCGTCAACCAGGTACCATTTTTTCTCGACTTCATGTTCCTTTGCCACAAAGGTTTTCATAGCATATGATCCTTTTGTAAATATCGGAAACGTTATATTTAAAAGACCTCCCTCTCAATGTCAAGAAATTTTTCGCAGAAATGGTGTTGACAAATACTCGAATCGTTGTTAAAAGTCTGCATAATTCTCTTGCGCCCGTAGCTCAGCTGGATAGAGCGCCGGGCTTCGAACCCGTAGGTCGCAGGTTCGAATCCTGCCGGGCGCGCTTTCTATAACACGACAAAGACGCAAAGAAAAGGGCCTGTAGCTCAGCTGGTAGAGCAGTTGACTCTTAATCAATTGGTCGGGGGTTCGAAGCCTCCCAGGCCCACCAGGAAAATCAAAGAGACCTTTGAAAAACGCAGAGATTGGGCAAAAGGGGCGTTTTTAAAAGGTCTCTTCAAGGACTTGCGGGATTGAACCGTAGGTCCTTTTTTGTTGGGAAAATGAAAGGTCCAGGATGCAGTGAAAATCGAGACACCTTGAACTGTGTGAACGGGAGTTTGGTCACGTCGAATTACACAAGAGCATCGGCTGGTTTATGTCGTTAGTCATGACAGGGTGGATTTTATCCAGGGACGCTATCACTATTAATGTCCCATACTGGGAATGGGAGAAAATCCCTCGCCTTCAGGCGAAGACTTTAGTTGGATCGTTTTTTTGAGTAGGGTTCAAGGATCCAAGGGGTCCAGGGTTCGAGTGAAAAATCGGGATATAAGGAAAGATGATTTTCACTTGACCCCTTGACCCCTCGACCCCTTGGATCCTAAAGCTATCCGCTTCATCCGATAGTAGTTTGCTCATGACAGGGTAGATTTTATCTAAGGACGTTATTACTATTGATGCTCATCTTCACTTTTTCCATGCCGCCAAGCGGCTGGTTTCCGTCCATAAACGGTCATTTATGAATGGGAACTAGATAAACCTTCTTATTTTTCGCGGGGCTGCCAGCCACACGAGGGCCGCCGAGAGGACCAAGACGACCAGCACCAGGACGAAGGCCACCTGGTAACTCTGGGTTCGATCGAAAATCTCCCCGGCCATCCAGGCACCGATGGCCCCGGCGATCCCGATCCCGGCCTCGACCAACCCGTATATGAATCCAAAGATCCTGCCCTGGAAAAGATCAGCCGAAACGGCCATGAACATGGGAGCCGTGGCGCCCCACCCCATGCCGAACAGGAGGAAGAACCCGTAAACGAAGCCCTTGTTCCCGGTTATCTCTACGAGCATGAGGGATATTACTCCCAGGCAGGCACACCCTATTCCCATGGTGAAGGTGGCCTCCCTGCTGGTTCGATCCGACAGCCACCCCCAGAAGATCCGGAATATGGAAGAGACGACGCCCACGAGAGCAAAGACCCAAGCTGCTGTCATCTTGTCCACTCCCTGGTCCACAAGGTATTTCACGTTATGGGTAAGAATCGCGTAGATCCCTATAATGGAAAAGAAAGCGAACCCCATGAGGGCCCAGAACCGCCCCTGGACGAAGACACTCCCGATTGTCCATTCACGATCCCGCTGGGCGGAAACAGGATCAGTCCCTTCACCGGTAACCGGTGGCGTTGTTTCCTCGCCGTCTACAGCCTGTCCAACATCGGCCGGCTTGTGCCTCAGCACTAGGCCGTTAAGGGGGAGGAGAATGATCAGTACCAGCCCGCCCAGGATGATAAAGGCCGCCCGCCAACCCCATGCGGTAATCATGGTCTGGGAGAGGGGGACCAGAGTGAAGGTGCCGAGTCCCATGCCGGAAACCGCGATCCCGCTGGCCAGGCCCCTCTTCTTTTCGAACCAGTGAGCGAGGATGGCGGAATAAGAGATGATCCCTATGCAGGTAATCCCGGAACCCATTACCACCCCGTAGAGTAGGTAGAACTGGGGTAGGGTTTTTATGGTGGCGCAAAGACCCAATCCCAAACCCAGGACAAGGATACCCGGAGGAATGACCCGCCTGGGTCCAAAACGGTCGATCAGGGAGCCGACCACAGGAGCCAGGAAGGTGTATGTGATGAGGGCCATGGATTGAACGCCTGCGGAGTCCCCCCTCCGCCAGGAGAACTCCTCAAGTAGCGCCACGTAGAAGACCGAAAAACTGGTGCGGATCCCCAGCCAGAAGGCCATGGAGACGAGAGATACCCCGACGATCACCCAACCGTAATAAACTTTTTTTAAAGGGTTGTGCTTACCCATGGAGTATTCATTCCTTTTAGGATTTCAGGAAAGATCCGCACCACCCAGTCCTCCCTCGGCCCCCCGGCCCGATTACCCCGGAATACCGGCTCTGCAAGACACCCCTCCTTCCCTAAATGGATACCAGGCTGGGCAGGAAGGTGGCGATCTGGGGAAAGATCATCAGGAGGGCGGTTAGGATGATCAAGGCCCAGAGAAAAGGAAAGATCCCTTTGAAGATGATGTGGAGTGGAATATCGGGGGCGATGCCTTTGATGACAAAGACGTTTACGCCCACGGGAGGAGTGATGACACCCATCTCGGCCACGAGGACTATGATGACCCCGAACCATATGGGATCGAATCCCAGCTTCATGACCACAGGAAAAAATATGGGGATCGTGACCACCACCAGGGCCATGGAGTCCATGAAGAAGCCACCGAGGAAGTAGATGAAGATAATGACTCCCATGATGATGATTGGGGAGACGGGGAGCTGTCCTATCCAATCCGCAAGCATAAAAGGGATATTGGAAATGGCCATAAAATGCCCGAAAACAGTCGCACTGGCGATAATGAAAAGGACCATGCAGGAGGTTTGAAGGCCGTCTTTGCTCGCACTGATAAATCTCTTCCAGTTGAGCTGTCGTCGGCCAAGGCCGATAAGCAAGGCCCCGCCCGCCCCGATGGCCCCGGCCTGGGTTGGGCTGAACCATCCCAGGAACAGCCCTCCGATCGTAAGCACAAAGAGGATGGCGGCCTCGATGATTCCTGTGGTGGCGATTAATTTTTCCTTCAGGCTGATGGATTTCCCGGGAGGACCCAATTTGGGATCCCTGATGCAAAGTATGGCGACCGTGGCCACAAAAAAGAAGCTCAATAATATGCCAGGGAGGACACCTGCTATAAAGAGTTTGCCAATGGATTCTTCAGTCAGTATGCCGTATACGATAAGTATCGTGCTCGGTGGGATCAGAATGCCCAGTGCCCCGGAGGCCGCAACGGTACCGGTTGAAAGGGTGGTGTCATAACCGTATTTGCGCATCTCCGGAAGGGCGATTCTTCCCATAGTGGCCGCCGTTGCTGCGGTAGATCCGCAAATGGCCGCGAATCCGGCACAAGCCAGAACTGTGGCGATTGTGAGTCCTCCCCGCATCGGCCCCACCCAGGCGTAAGCCGTCTTGTAAAGCCTCTGGCTTATGCCCGATGCAAAGGCAAATGACCCCATCATGATAAACATGGGTATTACGGACAGGGGGTAGGATGAAAAGGTCTCAAAGAGGTCCTGGGCCAGAATGCTGAATGCCGGTTCTATGCCCCCGAGGGCCGCAAATCCCAGGACCCCGACAAAGATCATGGCAAAGGCCACGGGCATCCGCAGTAAAAAGAGTATTAAAAGAAGTGCAATTCCCAAAATTCCTATCGTAGAAGGATTCATTTGTCGCCCACCATTTTGCCGATTATTTTCAGGAAATGGAGCAGCAGTAGCAGACACACGGGCAAACAGGCCAAGGCCGCTCCATATGCAAAAAAGTATAATGGAATACGGGCCGTGGAACTCACCTCTCCCGAGATTTGGAGGTGATAACCATAAACGGTAAGGCGCCACACAATAACCACAAAGAGGGAGAAGCCCAAAAGCTGTATGAAGGCGTCCACAATTGCCTTTAATCGTGCGGGAAACATCATCACGAAAAATTCTACCTGGACATGTTTCCCTACGAGGAGAGTGGCGCTGGCGGCAAAGGATATGGCCACAAGCTGTGCAAGCATTACAAGGTCGATCGCCCCGAAAACGGGACGGAGGAAGATCTTGGCCCCTAAAACGTCGGCACATGTTATCAACACCATGAACATGACGGCCACCAATCCTACCCATTCCAAAACGGTGCTTAGGCGGCGGGTGAACTTTTCCACTTGCTCCAACATGTCTGTTCCCTTTCCTTTAACAGGCGGTTGAAAGACTGCTGCGTTTGCCTCAGCTGCATTCGCTACGTTTTTCAACAACCCGTTAACGCCGTAAGGTCAATATCTTCCCGCTGCACATTTTTTCGCCGGTGATGCCCGGGTAATGAACTACTATCGGTTGAAGCCGATAGCTTTAAGGGCCAAGGGGTCAAGTGAAAATCATCTTTCCTTAAATCCTGATTTCTTACTCGAACCCTGGACCCTTTGGATCCTTGAACCCTATCCAAAAAAGATTCCACTGGATGTCCAAGGTTCTCCCCTTCCCGGCCTGGGACATTGAAAAACCTTCAAGGACCGGCTTCTAAAAGCCGTACCCGCGATCTTTATTCAGCATGAAACCACGGCGCCCCGGGTCCAGGCGGCAGGCGAGGCACCGCGGTTTCATGCATGGGATTAGCCGAAAATCCTTGCCGCACGGATGTGTTAAGGCCTCATTTCATCCGGGCCGGTGGGTGACTTGATTCTATAATCAAGTTGTTTCTTTGTCCAGAAGTCGATCCGTTCCCTAAGATAAGATATCCAGCCCCTGACCTCCTTTTCGGAATAACCCTTTCCTACCATGTCTTTGATATATCCCTCTATGACAGGCTTTGTGACCTCTTTCCACCTAGCCACTTCCTCCGGGGATAGATGAATAATCTGGACCCCTTTTTGGGCGGCGAAGTCCTTTCCGTCGAAATCAACCGAATTCCACATGAGTGCGAATTTCTCCTTGTACTCGCCGCAGAGTTCGTCGAAGATTTCCTTCAGGTCCGGTGGAATTTTTTCATAGCTTCTTTTGTTCATGGCAACATAGAAGGTATAAAGGTTGCCTACCTGCCAGCTTGAGGTGGTATATTTTGCAACCTCGGCGAAGCGAAAGGTTTTCAGGGTCTCAAAAGGAGTGTTTACTCCATGGATTACTCCCTTTGCTATGGCGTCATAGACCTCCATGATCGGCATGGGGGCAGGGGAGGCACCCAGGGCGGAGACGGTGTTGCCGACCCTGCCGGGGGCCCTGATGGTCAAACCCTTGAGGTCTTCCAGTTTCCGAATCGGCTTCGTGGTTATCATTACGTTGGGTGTGCTTGCGTGCATCCATAGAACCTTGAGCTTGTCCCACTCTTTGGGTTTGAACTTTTGATAGAAGTCGTTTACGACATGATTGGAGACCCAGCCGCTGGGATAGCCCAAGGGTAGATCACAGACCTCTGTTACCGGGAAACGGCCGGGAGAATACTCCACATGGGCGAACCCCATATCCGCGATTCCCATTTGAAGTCCCTTGGCCATGCCGGGCGGTTTGAGTAAAGAGCCGCCACCGAAGTAACGGGTCTTGATGCGGCCGCCCGTCCTTTTTTCAAGGTCTTTTACAAATGCTTCGCAGATCTTGGAGTGTTTCGCGGGCGGTGGGAAGATATGGGCGAACTTGAATTCAATGACCTTGGAAGCGGCCTGTGCTCCTCCAACGAACAGGAAAAGAAACGCCGCAATAGCAAATACACCTGTCGCGGTAATTGACCTTTTTCCCCTCATCGTTGATACCTCCTTTTTTTGGTGGGTTGGGTTGATTTCTTGAAGGTTCTTGCCAATAATTGATTGGTTTGGTTTTCCCCACAGGCGTGGGGGTTGGATGGACCATGCGCCCCTTGGGGCGCTTTTTGCTGACAAGAAGTTCGGAGCATCAGTCCCCCAACCGGGGCCTTTCCCCGGAGCGGCTATATCTTCAGGTATCCGAGGTCGGTGGAGATCTCGTCGCAGGTCTCCCGAACCAGGTCGATATACCGTTTCAGGCCTTCTTGGAGATAACTTTGATGGGCGGGCAAAGCGATACCCAAGGCTGCAATCACTTCTCGTGAGTAATTTCTTATTGGGGCTGCGATGCCTATGATTCCTTCAACCGCCTCTTCCCTTTCCTGGATGTACCCCTGCCTGCGGATTTGCTCGAGACGGAGGTTGAAGGCGTCTTCATCCGTGATGGAAAAGGGGGTATGGGCCTCCAGCGGGGTTTTTTCAAGGATTTCCTTCACCCGTTTTGGATCCAGGAAGGCCATTAATACCATGCCCAGCATCCCGTAATGGAGGGGTCTTCTCCAGCCGATATCCGAGGAGATGCGGATCATGCCCCTTCCTTCACGCTTGTCCAGGTAAACCAGTTGGTCCTCCATCATGGTGCCGAGGAGGACGGTGGCCCCGGTTTCGGCCTGGAGGCGTGTCATGGGATAGGCGGCGGCTTCCCTTAAGTCAAAAGAGGAGAATACTATTCCCCCAAGTTCGAACAATCGCATCCCGAGTTGGTAATGCTTGGAAATCTGGTTTTGCTGAAGGTATCCTCTCGCAACGAGGTTGGATACAAGTCGTTTGGCAGTTGTTTTGTTAAGGCCTGTTTTGAAGGCCAGGTCCGAGAGGCTCATCTCCCTGTCCTGGAAGGAGAAGGCATCGAGGATATCCAGGGCCCTTTCCAAGGCCTGCACGCGATATCGGGTTTCTTGTCGGGTCTCAGCCTTCATGGCATTATATATCGCTGAATACGCCCGAGATCAACATGTTTCTGGCGGTATGCCCCCGCATCTTCCCGCATCCGTTGTTCGGGTCTTATCGGACTAGTTTCTGTACCTCTCGCGGTGCTCGTCTTGTCGTGCCAGTTCGGCGATACCCCCCTTCCCGAACTTGTTCAATTTCACCCCACCGGATAATCTGGGAAAGGATGACATGACGCATAGTTCATCCGGAAGCTTATGGGGCGCTACTTTACCCTTCAGGAAGTCTCTCAGGGATTTCAGCGTGACTTCGTGACCCGGCTTTGGAATCACGCAGGCACAGGTGCTCTCTCCCAAGACCGGGTTGGGGGTGGCCACCACGCAGACTTCTTCAACGTCCGGGTGGTCCGCGAGGAGGGACTCGAGTTCATAAGGGTAGATCTTGTAACCGCCGCGATTGATCAGGTCCTTGGTCCTTCCGTATATCTTGAAATAATCGTCTTTCTCTCTGGAAACCAGATCGCCCATATGCAGCCACCCGTCGATGATCTGTTTTCGGGTCTCCTCCGGGTTTCGCCAGTACCCCTTCAGTACGTGCCAGCCCGAAAGGGTCAACTCTCCCACCTGACCTTCCGGTAGTTCTTCCCTGGTCTCCGGGTCCACCACCCGGACCCGGGTGTCTGCGATGGGCCGGCCGATGTACGCTTCCCTGACCTCCAGGGAGGAGGGATAGGGACACATGATTCCCACCCCCGGGCCTACTTCCGATGCCCCCCAAAAAGAGGTCAGGTAAACGTTCATTTCCCTTTCCACCTCGGTGATCAGTCCTTCGGGTGCGACTTGGCCGGCGATGAGTCCGGCCCTCAAGGAGCTTAGATCGTATTTTTTTCGCGCAGGGTGATTCAACTCCAGGATGTAGTGGGCGGGAGCTGCCGGCTGAAGGGTCACCTTCTCCTTCTCGATTAGGGAAAAGGCCTTTTCCGGTTCGAATTTCTCCATGAGTACGAGGGTCGACTGGAGGAGCAGGGGCTGAATCAGGAGCGCGCCGCAGCCGTAAGAATGGGACATGGGCAATACCCCGAGGAAGACATCCTCGGAAGTGGCCTTCACGCCCAGTGAATACTGCCAGCCGGCACGAACGGACTGGTAGTGGGTGATCATGGCTCCCTTGGGCCTTCCTGTGGTCCCGGAGGTGTAGATCAGCATGGCCAGATCTTCTTCGGGCCGGATGACAGGGCGGGAATAAGTCCCGGACCGGCCCTGTTCAACAAGGTCCTCGAACCGGTGGACACCTTCTCCTTCCCCTTCACCTACCAGGATGATCTTTTCCAGTTCCGGAAGGTTCCCCCTCAACTCCCGGATGGCCTCCAGGTAATCATATCCGTCCCATTCCCTGAAAACGGCGACGCCCTTGGCCCCGGAGTTTCGGAGGATGAATTCCGCCTCGGCCCTCCGATAGTTGGGATTTACCCAGGCGACGATCACCCCCAGTTTCTCGAGTGCGTAAAAGGTGACGATGAATTCAATGGAACTTTTCATGTAGATCGCCACACGGTCTCCTTTTTCGAAGCCTAATGCTGAAAAAGAGCAGGCGAGGGCGTCGGCCATGGCATTCAGTTCACGGTAAGTGATCCGGCGCTCTCCGTCCACAACGGCCACTTTGTCAGGGACTGCGGATGCTCCCCGTTCCAGGACCATTCCGACATCAAGGCCTTTGTAAATCTCCATAAAAAGACCTCCCGGGCATTTGAAGTCATAAGATCGTGTTATTGCCGTATCGTATTGATAACCTGAATGATCGAGAAGGTTATTTGGTTTCAGCATGTGAAACCAAATTTTATTTTGCGACTATACTTGGTCCAATTTCCGGTGTCAATTAAAAAAGTAGCATTTTTCAACTAGTTTTGTGGGTCTGTTTGATGCCTTTGTTCTTGACATGGAAAGGGGGCAATGATAAAAACTCAAATATTGAAAATGCATTTCATATTGTGAAATCATGCGATGGGTGAGTATCTGCTGATAGGAACTGTATGAATTCAGAGAGTTTGTCGAAATTTCGCAAAAATGACCATTTATGGGGACGGAAATAGTGAGAGAAAAGAGCCGGTAACGCACCCCTCATGGGGCTTCCCTCTGGATTAAGAGGGGCAGGGCGAAAGGTAGGATCAATCATACCGAGGAAGAAAGGAATGGGCGATGGCAAAGACCGAGGTGATATTGACCGACTGTACCCTTTGCTACCATAGCTGCGGATGCAAGGTGAGTGTAGAGAACGGCCGGGCCGTTAAGGTCGAGGGGCTTGAATCTCACCCTATCAACAGGGGGAAACTGTGTCCCAAGGGGGAGGCGGCCCTTGAAAATATCTACCATCCCGATCGCCTGAAGTATCCCCTCAAAAGGACGGCAAACGGATTTGAGAGGATCGGCTGGGATCAGGCCCTGGATGAGATCGCCGCGGTCCTGGACCGGCTGAGAAGGGATTACGGCCCACAGGTATTGGGGGTTTTCAGTGGATCCATCGGGGTGGAAAACCTCGAAATGGCCGGCCTGACCCAACGATTCAAGGCGGCATACGGGTCGCCCAACTTCTTTTCAGTGGAAAGTGTCTGCTACCGGATGCGGATCCGTACTCGGCAGATGACCTTCGGAAAGTACCCTACCGAGGAACTGGATTCCAAACTCTATATCCTGTGGGGACACAACCCGGACGCCTCTGATTTTCCCTTGAAATTGGCCCTGGAAGAAAATCTTGCAAAGGGCTCAAAGCTTGTGGTGATCGATCCGAAGCGTATACCCCTGGCGGACAGGGCGGACATGTACTTGCAGATCCGCCCCGGGACGGACGGAGCTTTGGCCTTGGCCATGATCCATGTGATCATCAACGAGGAACTCTACGATAAGGAGTTTGTCGAAAAATACACCTTGGGATTCGACCGCCTGGTCCCCCACATCCAGCAGTACTCCCCTGAGTGGGCGGAGAAGGTGACCTGGGTTTCGGCTGAGGACATTAGAAAACTCGCCCGCCTCTTCGCCGGCACCAAGGGGGCAGGGATCTACCAGGGCACTTGTACACAGGACCAGACAGCCAACGGGACCCAGAACAGCAGGGCCTTTTCCATCCTCCAGGCCATCACCGGCAATATCAACGTGCCGGGGGGCTGGGTGATCAGCCCCCGCTTGGCCTTTGGCAATGTGGGGTTGCGGGTCGATGGAGAGCCCCTGGGGGCCGATCAGTATCCCCTCTTTTTCGAGATTTGGGGCCGGAAGAGCCCATACGGCGTCGTTACGGTCGTTCCGGAGAGCATCCCGGAAAAGCTGAAGGCCTTTCTGGTTGTGGGCGGCAATCCCTTGATTTCCATGCCGGACAGCAACGCCTTCCGGGAAGCCTTCAGAAAGCTTGACCTCCTGGTCGTCCATGACATGTTCATGACGGAAACGGCCAGGGAGGCCCATTATGTTTTGCCCGCCTGCTCCCACCTGGAAAAGTGGGGGGTGGCCTATACTTACAACGTCTGTCACTGTGTCCCGTACCTCATGTTGCGGAAAAAGTGTATCGAGCCCCTCCATGAGAGTTGGTCTGAGTGGAAGTTCTATACCGAGCTCGCCGGACGCCTGGGCCTGGGGGACCTTTTCCCCTGGAAGTCTGAAGAAGAGTTGGTGTCCTTCGAGTTGGCTCCATCCGGGCTCACCTTTGATTATCTTCTGAATGAGAAGCCCGAAGGAGATTACTACCAGCAAAAGCAGTATGCCATCACCGAAGACCAATTCAAGACCCCATCCCGCAAGATCGAGATCTACAGCGAGGCACTTGAGCGGGTCGGTTTCAGTCCTTTGCCGGATTACCGGGAGCCCGAGCGAAGCCCCATGCAGTGGTCCAAGGAGTTACTGGAGAAATATCCCCTGATCCTTACGACCGGAAGCCGGAACTACTATTACACCCACAGCCAGCACCGAAACGTGGAGGCCCTCCAGGAAAAGAATCCGGAGCCCTATGCCGAGATCGGTCCCGAGACCGCTTTGAAATACGGCATTCGGGAGGGTGACAGGATCATCATTGAGACCAACCGGGGCAGGGTCCGCATGAAGGCCCACGTGGAGGAGAGGGTCGCCGAAGGGGTGGTGTTCGTACCTCATGGGTGGCCGGGGGAGGCGAACGCCAACCTCCTGACCGACGCTCAGTGCCGGGAGTGCATCCTGGGCTATCCGGATATGAAGTCCCTTCAGTGCAGCATTCGGAAGGAATGAGGGATCAGAGGTAGAACAGGCCCTCTTAAAACCAGGGAAAAGCTATTCAGTAAACGGCGCGGCAAATGCGCCGTTTGTTGTTTCCACCGCGGGGAACTTTTTTGGGTTGACATAGCCTTTATTGTCGTTTATTATGGGAAACAATTGTTTGCTATAGAGAACATAGGCGGTTTTTCCCATGAAAAGTGATTTCAAAAGGGTCCCCGCGGTCGAAAAATGTTTCGGGATACTGGATGTGCTGTCCAGTTCCAGGAATCCCATGGGCATCAGCGAACTGGCCAAGAACCTCAACTACAACAAGAGCACCGTTTTCAATATCGTCAATACGTTGACCAATCTGGGCGTCCTTGAAAGGGTGGAGGGAAACAGGTTCCATTTCGGCACTACCCTTTACCTCCTGGGCAGGGCGGCCTGTAACAGATCCAAACTCATACAGACCGTTCATCCCTTTTTGGAAAAGATCAACGAGCAGACCAAGCTTTCCGCCTTCCTGGGTATCCGGTCCGGCCTGCGGGCCGTGATCCTGGACAAGGTGGATTCCGCTTTCGATATCCGGATATCCAGCGATATCGGGATGAGGCTCCCCCTTCTTGCAGGGGCCGGCGGGAGGGCCCTCCTTTCCCTGCTCAAGGACGAGGAGATCGATGAGATCCTTGCATCAGGGGAGCTCAAGAAGTTCACCGATAAGTCGTGCGTGGAGAAAGAAGAATATAAAAGGCAGGTCATAAGGGTGCGCGAAGAAGGCATCGCCCTTGATGACGAGGAATATATCGATGGGATCTTCGCTTTCGCCGTTCCACTTCGGATCCCCACAAACGATCTTCAGGCCGCCATATGGGCCGTGGGCCTGAAGAAGTTGGTTCCCGATCAGGTTATCAGTGAATATTCGGAATTTCTCAAGCAGGCGGCGGCTGAGATCGAGAGCCGTTTCTTCATCGAAGAACAATGGGAGAAGTAAAAAAGGTAAGGACGGTCTGTCGCAGTTGCCACGGAGGGTGCGGAGTCATCGCCCACGTGAAGGATGGCAAAGTGATCAAGGTGGAGGGAGACCCGGATTCCCCCATCAGTTACGGCACCCTGTGCAGCAAGGGGCTGGCTGTCACTCAGTTGGCCTACCACCCGGATCGAATCCTCCACCCGATGAAGAAGGTTGAAGGGACATGGGAGCGGATTACCTGGGACGAGGCCCTGGATACCATTGCCGGGAAATTCAAAAAGGTGATCAACGAATATGGTCCCGAATACATTGTTGTCGGCCAGGGAACGGGTCGGGACTACGAGAGCCATCTTTATCGATTCGCAAATCTTTTGGGGACACCAAACGTGCTCACGGCAGGTCACATGTGTTATGTGTCTAGGGTGGCCTCGACCCTCATCACCTGCGGAAATCTGCCCATTTGTGATTACCGGGGCAACCCCAAGTGCATTATCATGTGGGGTTGCAATCCCCAGTGGAGCAACCCGGACGAGTACAAGGGGGTGGACTTCTGGAAGGCTTACAAGAAGGGGGCCAGGCTTATTTGCGTGGATCCCAGGGAAGGATTCGTGGCCAAGAAAGCCGATCTCTGGCTCCAGCTTCGCCCTGGAACGGATGCCGCCTTGGCCATGGGTTTCCACCATGTGATCATCGAGGAAGAACTCTATGACAAGGAGTTTGTGGACAACTACGTCCATGGTTGGGATGCCTTCAAGGAGCGGGTCGAGGAGTATCCCCCTGAGCGGGTGGAGGAGATCACCTGGGTGGACAGGGAACTCATCAGGAAGGCAGCGAGGATGTATGCCACCACCAAGCCTGCCTGCATCCACTGGGGCGTTCCGACGGAACAGACCATCAACTGCGCCGATTGCACCCGGATCATGACAGGGCTCATGGCGGCCACGGGAAACCTGGATGCCCCGGGGGGAAACGTACTCTACGTGAATCCTCCCACCCGAACGGTCGCCGAATTCGCCCGCCATAGGGACCTTTCCCCGCAGCAGCGGGCCAAGCGGCTTGGGGGAGACCAGTTCAAGCTCGGTGCCCGGGTGGCATTGATCAACCCCAAGAAAGCGTGGGATTCCATCCTTACGGGTGAGCCTTACCGACTCAAGGCGGGCATTCTTTGCGGGACCAATCCGGTGATCACCAGGGCCAATGCCAGAGAGGCCTATGAGGCCCTTAAGAGACTGGAGTTCCTGGTCGTCATCGATTTCTTCCTGACACCGACGGCGGAGCTGGCCGACATCTTTCTCCCGGCAGGGACCTGGCTCGAGCAGAACCACGTGGCCGACAACTGGAAGCGTCACGGTTTCGTCCTGGCCAGGCAGAAATGTGTAGAGGTCGGCGAGGCCTGGCAGGACCACAAGATCTTCCTGGAATTGGGCAAGAGGATGGGGCAGGAATGGTGGGACACGGTGGAGGATGCCCTGGATTACCTCCTTGAACCCACGGGATTGACCTGGGAGGAATTCAAGGAGAAAGGTTATCTCCGGGGGGAAATGGTGTACCGGAAGTACAGGGAAAGGGGTTTTTCAACACCGACCGGAAAAGTGGAACTCTACTCGACGGTTCTCGAAAAATGGGGATACGACCCATTGCCGAAGTACAGGGAGATTCCGGAAAGTCCGGTCTCAAGGCCTGATTTGGCGGAGAAGTACCCCTATATCCTCAATGCAGGGTTGCGGACACCCACTTTTTTCCATTCCGCCAATCGTATGATCCCGTGGCTGAGGGAAATCCGCCCAGATCCCATTGTGGAGATCCACCCCGATACAGCCAAGAAACACGGGATCCGGGAGGGCGACTGGGTCTATATCGAGTCTCCGAGGGGCCGGATCAAGGAGAGGGCGAAGTTGAACGACGGCATTGATCCCAGGGTGGTTGTTGCGGAGCATGGTTGGTGGTACCCCGAGGACAAGGACCCGCAACACGGGTGGGACGTATCCAACATCAACATTCTTACAGACAATGCTTACGAGACCCTGGATCCCGCAATCGGGTCGACCAATCTGAGAGTCTGCCTGTGTACGATCTACCCCTGCAATGAGGCCTCCTGATTCCAACGGTGGGAGCAGAGGCGGCGGGAATCAACCGAAGGGAGTGTCCGGGGGGATCAGAGAGGAGTCAATGGAGACCTGGACGGATCCTAAAACCGGCTTGGAATGGCAATGCGAATCCCCCGGCGAGATGAGTTGGTACGCCGCGGTTGAATACGCCGGGTCGCTCTCTTTGCAGGGCAGGGAGGATTGGCGTTTACCCACACTTCGCGAGTTGGAAACCCTCCTGGACAGGAGGAGATATCGGCCGGTGGTTCGTGAAGAGGTCCCTTTCAGGGACACCTTGAGTTACTGGTCGTCCACGACCTTCGGGCATTCCACGCAGAATGCCTGGATCGTGATGTTCGACGGTGCTTATCTGCTCAGTTATCCCAAGCGCAACGCTTATCATGTCCGATGCGTGCGTGGTGGAATGAACATCAGTGAGGAAGGAGCGATATGGGTGAAATCTCTTTGATGTTTTTCAGGAAGGATTGCATGGGCTGCCATGCCTGTGAGGTGGCCTGCAAGCAGGAACACGGGCTCGGCGTGGGCCCCCGCCTCGTGAGGGTGATCGAGAGGGCGCCCGTTTTTACGCCTATCTACTGTCATCATTGTGCCGGGGCCCCTTGTAAGGAGGCGTGTCCTGTTGAGGCCATTTTCAGAAACGGGAAAGGGATCGTGTGGATCGACCCGGAGGTCTGCATCGGGTGCAAGGCCTGCATGGAGGCCTGTCCCTTTGGTGCCATGCAGTTCGACGATGAAACGGAAACGGCGGTAAAATGTGACCTTTGCCAGGATCGGCTGGAAAAAAACCTAGGCCCCGCCTGTGCAAGTGTCTGTCCCACTGGGTGCATAGTCTGGGGGGACTCCAAGACCCTGAGCGAGGAGGCTGTCGCGCGGGCCATGGCCCTTTAGCCTTCAACGTCCTCAGCGTCCCTTATCAACCTTTGCCTGCCTGGTCCATATGCCGAAGATATCCATCCACGATCTCTCCGGCGGGGAGGCCGAATAGTTCTGCATATGATTTCAGGAAGCCTTTCAGGAAGATCAAGGGAGGAAGGTCGTTGAAGCGGTCTTCTTCCAAGGCGGTTATGGTGGACACGTTGATCCGGGTGACCTCGAAGACCTCTTGTATCTGGATGCCCAAGGCTTCCCGGATTTCTTTCAGGTCTGCTCCGGAAATCCTGTCCTTGGAGAGAATCCCTTCGAAATCCATCTCGGACCTCCTCTCCAGAATTTTGTTCTTTATGCGGTTCAGTATCCCGGATCGGGCCTCAGCGGAACCCGAGGCGAAGAGGGGAACAGGTTCTTTTGTTCTCCCGCCCATCGCCTCGGCGGCGTCGATGTCTCCTTTCTCAGCGAGATGTCTTTCGTAAGCAGCTCTCTTTTCCTCATCGATCAGGGTGGCGAAGGCCTCCTCGATTCTCTCCAGGATCCTGGTCCGTTCCTCTTCGGAAAACAGGGCGTAAGTGCTCAGGGAATCCCGGTCGTAAAGGGCAAGGGCCTCTCGGTAGGCTTGGCGGATTTCAAAAGGTGAGGCATCGATGGGGACGTCCAGAACTTCGTAGTAATTCAGTTTTTCGAAATTCCTGTCCATGCCCTAAGCCTTTGCCGCCGCCAGGTGCCCGTTTCCGGCCACCTTCTCAGCGATGTTCCGCAAGGCCACGGCCGTGGGCGTATGGGGGTAGATGTCGATGAACACCTTTTTGGAAGAGATGGCGTCATGGACCCTCTCATCGTAAGTGACGTTTTCCAGGAACTGGAAGCGGGAATGGAAATGACGGTTGCAGACCTTCTGTATCTTGTCTCCGAGGCAGGAATCGGTCTGTTTTCGGCACTGGTTCAGGATGAATTTCAGATGAAGTTCACTGAGACGTTGGCGAAGGATCTTTCCTTTTTCGCTGTTCTGGCGGCAGATAAGGTCGATGAAGTCGGAAGGGGATTGGAGGTGCTTGGTCTCTACAACCCCTTCCCCGTTATCTGCTTCGCCCGGATCGATGGACTCCTGCTTGAGGATTTGCTTGATTTTTCTGTAATAGGCCGCCTTGATGAAACGGAAGGTGTTTTCAATGGAGGTGGGTTCCGGAGTTACCACGAAGAGCCCCACGTTGGAGATCAGGAAGAAGTCCAGAGTATTGAAATTCGTGCCCGCCCCAAGGTCCAGAAGGATGTAGTCGAAAGGAAGCCGCTGGATTGCGCGGATGATCTTCAACTTTTGGGCGTAGAAGAGGTTGGCAATCTCCATGGAGCAATCCGAGGAGGTGATTACGTAAAGGTTGGGAATACAGGTGGGGACGACGGCGGCGGCCAGATCCGAAAACGCCTTGTCCAGGAAGTCATGAAGGCCGGTCTTGGGGTTGTGGAGGCCAAGGAGGGTATGGAGATTGGATCCCCCGAGGTCCAGGTCCACGAGGACGACCTTTTTCCCTCCCTTTGCTATCAAGGCTCCCAGGTTTGCGGTTATGAAACTTTTACCGCTGCCTCCCTTTCCTCCGCCGATGGGAAAAATCTGAGGCATTCCCTTTCTCCCGCTAAGGATTGATGGTGCGCTGTTTCAATTCACGGTCGAATTGCCTGCCTGCAGGCGCGCGGACCGCCTTCAAAGAAGGATCGTTGAAAGACCCCGTTACATGGGGAAAATTCAAGCCGCTTCAGGCGGTGGATCTTTAATTTTAGCCCGGTGCGTTTATCCTACGCACGTTGGCATCATCCCTGGCATGAGAAATTAGGAATCGGGTGCCGAGCGATTCCAGGGAGACCATGGGGATCTTAATTCAAGACGTTCACCTCGGGGAAAAGCCAATTATTGGTGTAGTTTCCCTATTAGAACCACTAAGCTTAAAATAAACTCCGGGAAATCATACAGTTATCGCTGTGATTGTCAAATGTTTTTTTGAGGGATCGGATTGCGGATGCCGTGTCAGGCAAAAGAACTTTTGACCATCCCCCAAAAAAGGGGTAATGGATTCGGGAATAGCGAAGGAGGAAATATCATCCATGCGTCCCTTGAAAAAATTGATCGCTTTCTTTTTCCTGTTCCTGGTAATCGCCCAACCGCAGGCCGTCCTGGGATCTTCCCGGGCCTTGAACCTTGATGTCAAGGAATTCACCCTTAAGAACGGAATGCTCTTTCTCGTGGTCGAGAGGCATTCCACCCCCCAGGTCGCCTGCCGCCTGGCGATACGGGCGGGCTCAGCCCTGGAGGACAGGGGAAAGACCGGCATCGCCCACCTGCTGGAACATATGATGTTCAAGGGCACTAACAACTTCGGAACACTGGACCCTGAACGAGACAGAAGACTCCAGGAGCAGATCGAAGCGGCCTACCAGATCATACGTAAAGAGGAACAGAAACGAAACCCGGATCGATCCTTGATCAGGGCCAAGAAGAAAGAGATGAACAGGCTTCGTCTGGAGGTACAGAAGATCTTCGTCCCCCAGGCCTTCTCATCCCAACTGGCCAGAAACGGCGCGGTAGGGGTGAATGCCTTCACGACCAAAGATCAGACACAGTTCAAGGCATCGGTCCCTTCGGATATGATCGAGCAGTGGTTTTCAATAGTGAGCGAGCAGATTTTCGAACCCTCATGGAGGGAGTTTTACGTGGAAAAGGAGGTGGTCCAGAGGGAATGGGCCTACCGTTATGTGAACAACCCCGGCGGGGCCGCCTGGCTGGATCTCTATGCCACGGCCTATACCGCTCACCCTTACCGGAGTCCGGTCATCGGGTGGAAGTCGGACATGGAGTGGTACAGCACCGCCGATGCCGTTGCATTCCACCGTAAATACTACAATCCCGCAAACGCCGTCTGCGTCCTGGTCGGGGACGTGACCCTCGAGAGGGCCCGGAAGCTGGCCGAGATCTACTTCGGGCGTTACCCCGCGGGAGAGCGCGCCCCTGAACGGGTCACCCGGGAACCGGAACAGGAGGGGCCCAGGCGCAGTGTACGTTACTTGAAAGGGGCACGTACACCGCTTCTGAGGATCGGCTTTCACGGAGCCGCCATGGGGACCCGGGATTTTTACGCCCTGGATGCCCTGACCATGGTCCTGAGCCGGGGCCGGAGCGCCCGGCTTACCCGTGAAATCGTGGACAAGGGCCTTGCGGCAAGCGCCTGGGCCTACAATCCGGACAATCGCTACGGCGGCCTGGTGATCCTTGGAGGGACGCCCAACGAACCGGAGGTCCTAAAGAACAACAAATCTCTCCCTGAAAAAGAAAGGCGAGAGGCCTATCTAAAGGCCTGCGAGGACCTTGAAACCCTGCTCCTTTCCCAATTGGATCGGATGCGGACTGAACCGGTTCTCAAACGGGAACTCGAGAGGATCAAGAAACTCAATTACCGGGACTTTCTCGACAGGATGCGAAGCAATGAGGAACTGGCCGGCACCCTGGCCACGGTCGAGGTCCAGATCAGGTGGCGATACCTCCTGGACTACCTGGATGAGATCTCAAAGGTCACCCCTGAAGATATCAGGAGGGTGGCCCGCAAATATTTGGTGCCCGAGAAGAGGACCACTGTATTCGTGATCCCCGGCGGGAGGCCGGAGCGCCCTCCCGAGCCCTATGAAGAGGTGCGTTCCCTCAGTAGGCCCGAAGCGAGGAAAGCATTGGGCCCCCCCGGGGACTTCACCAATCATTCACGCTATCCTACACCGCCTGGTTGGAAACATCCCTTGTCCTTTGACCGCAGGCCGGAGAAGATCTGCTATCCCAAGGCGCAAAAGGCGCAGGTCGGAGGAGCCACCCTCTTTTATTTGCCCGATCACGAGCTTCCCCTGATCGATATCGCCATCCTCGTGAAGGCCGGCTCTGTGGACGTGGCCGATTCCAGTGCGGGCCTCACGCAGCTCTTGGAAGAAACCCTTGTGCGGGGAGGCACTGATAGGTTGACTCCCCGGGAACTGGCCGAAGAATTGGATGACAACGCCATTCACCTAACCGTGTCCGTAAGAGAAGAGGAGAGTGTGATCCGTCTTTCAGTCATGAAGGAAGACTGGAAGAAGGGACTCTCGCTCCTGGGAGAGGTTTTGACCCGTCCGCGGTTCGATTCGGAGATCCTCGATGTGGCCCGGAATCGGATCCTCACTGCCCTCAAGCGCCAGGGCGGAAATGCCCGGGCGGTCTCCAGCCGGGAGGCCAGGATATGGCACTTTAAGGGACATCCCTACGGGCGGGATCCTCTCCTCGCACTAAAGACTCTACCCCGGATTACAAGGGAGGACTTGCGAAGGTTCCTTGAGACCTATTTCACCCCTTCGAACATGGTCGTGACCGTTGCGGGGGATATCGGCAGAGAGAGGGTGGTAAAGGATATGGAAGATTTTCTCAAGGAATTTCCTAAGAATGCCCCGCCCGTCCGGAAATTGGGGACTCCGGAGGAAACCCCGCCCGTGTTGGCTTTGATCCACAAACCGGGCCAGGTCCAGTCCCAGGTCATCATGATGCTCCCGGGGGTCCGGCGCATAAACCCCGATTACTGGAAGATCAACCTGCTCATGGATGTCTTCGGCGGGAGCGATTCCCTCCTGTACAAGCGTCTCAGGGACGATTTGGGGCTGGTTTACGCCGCCGCATTCTTTGAGACCTACCGCTGGGAGGCGGGAATGCTGATGGGTTATATCGGGTGCAAGGGTGACAAGACCTCCAGGGCCGTGGAAGAGACGATAAGAATCATGGAGTCCCTGCGAAGTAAGATCCCGGAGCAGGATGTTGAGCAAAAACGCCTGGATATCCTGAACAGTTTCGTCTTCAACGTAGATTCGCCCACTGCCTTGGTGGAGGTGTACGGCCGATACCAGCTTAGGGGGGAACCGCTCGATACTTTGGAGCGGATCCAGGACGTAACCATGAAAGTGAAAAGGGAGGAGCTCGAGGGACTAGCGAAGAAGTTCCTGGATCCCTCCAAGATCCAGGTATTCGTGGTGGCGGACAAGACCACACCTGTCGTGGATGGTGGAGGGAAAAGAGTAACCCTGGAGGAGGACTTGAAGGCCCTGGCGAAACGCCTCGGGTTGCCTTACCGGGAGTTGCCCCTGCGTTGAAGAGGGGGAATGTCGGAATGCCGGCGGATACGGTATCCGTAGCGAGCTTTTTGAAATGGCAAAGATCGCTCTTCTGTGCTATATAAACCACCCAGGATTCACAACGAAAGACTAAAAGGGCCTCTTTTAAGGGAGGCCCTGAGATGTTCATTTTTGGAGGTATGATATGGATCTTCCAAGAAGGATCGGAATCGGGATCGTAATGCTAGTCCCAACCTTCGTAGGGGGAGGGGCCCTGTGGCATCTGTTTCACTCTTGGCCGCCGGTATTCGTGTGGATCGCGATCATGGCCGTGGTCGCTGGGGCCCTCATATCCGGGAAATACCTCAAGAGCTGGGAATCCCGTGATTTCCACTTCGGTTGATGTGCTCCTTTCCATTTCGGCTGGGGGCGACTTCCTATATTTACCCTGAGGGCCTCACCGATAATGTCCGCAGGATGGCAGGTCGGGTGGAGGACGTGGAACTCGTCCTCTTTGAAACCGAGGAAGTCTCGAACCTCCCGGACGATGAAATCCTTCATGGGTTAGAAGTCCTTGGCCGCCAAGCAGGGCTCACCTACACGGTCCATTTTCCCCTCTCAGTGTACCTGGGAAGTCCTGATGCTGCGAAGCGAAGCCGCTCCGTCGAGACCTGCCTCAGGGTGATGGATCTCTGCCGCCCGCTTGACCCCGTGGCCTTTATCTTGCATTTTCACGGTGACAGGCGCGGGCCGGTGCCTTCTGATGATATATCACGCTGGCTGGGGAATACGGATGAATCCATCAAACCGCTGTTGGAGACCGGGATTCCATCCCGGCGCATTTCCGTTGAGACCCTGGACTACCCCTTTGAATTGATCGAGCCTATTGTCCTTGAATACGACCTTTCGGTCTGCCTGGACATCGGCCATATCCTGATGTACGGGCATCCCCTCGACGAATACTTGGGTCGCTACCTTACCCGGTGCAACGTCCTGCATCTACACGGGCTGAAGGGTGGGGAGGATCATCGCGACATCTCCGGCGTGGATCCGGGCATCCTCCATCGACTTTTTTCGCACCTCGAGGATGGAAATGCACGGAAGCGGGTCCTTACCCTTGAGGTGTTTTCAGAAGAGGATTTCCTTAACTCCCTTTCCACACTGTATCGCATATATTTCAGGAGGCATTTTTCAAAAGGCATGACTCATATGACCGAGCCGGAGGAGGCTGTGCCCGCCGGGTCCGGGAGATGATTTCTTTGATTCGGCCTGGTCATTGCGGATTTTTTGAAACCAAGTGGTACGGATCCTGGCCCCTGCTTTACTCAAGCTCCCCAAACGCTGCCTATCCCCATCACACCTGGAAATCGCCGAATACGAAAACATATTCCAGGTCATTGACATCTATCACGATATCTCCACCTCTTGATTCTGCATAGATCAGCCAGGATGGCTTTTCCCCGCCGCAACATTCCACCTCGGGAGAAAAACGGCCGGACTTCATGTCATACCAGGCCAGGAGCATGGGGTCGCCGTATCTCCTTCGGGCCAGTTCCTTGGCCAGTTCCTTTGCTTTGTCAAAGGTGAGGTTTTCTTCGGTAATATTGATGGAAACAGGGTTCTTCAAATGTTCCCTTTTAAGGGGCTTACATGGATGAGGCATTTCGGTCCTCCTTCAGGTGTTTCAGGGGGACATCACACGCCCTTTAACAGATGGCTGAAACGATCATTATTATAAATTTAACCACGAAACCGCCCTTTCACAACCAGTGTGGAATCTATAATGCCTCCTGCAAGAGAGGTCCGTATCGAAACCTTCATCCATTTTTTCGATATCATCAATTCATAACGGTAGATAGTCGATCGACGAGTTGAATGGCCGATGATTGGATCGGGTCCCCGAACTTCGTCTTTATCGCCGCTTGAAGCATTTCAACATTGATCGTCCTTTTGAGCCCGGCCAGTACAGCAAGGGAGGCCAATGCCCAGTCCTGGGTTTTGATCCTTTGTCCTCTGAAGTCCACGCAGTGCGCATCGGCCCGGTTCGCAGGCACCTTGACTCCTTTCGCCTGGATCAGCAGTGTCCGGTCATCAAGGGAATCGAACACATCGGCTCGACGTTCCACTCCCTCCTGCCCGAGGGCGATGACCACAGAAGGTTTCTCGATACCCGTGAAACCAATTTCTTCAGGCGAAAGGATAACTTCACTGATGGATGGTCCTGTAAGAACCGTGATATCGTATTCAGTCTTTTGGGTAGCCTTCATACCCGCGGCCAAACCAGCGTAGCATAGAAGATCACCGGCGGATATAATCCTTTGCCCGGCGTTGCCGAGCATAAGAATTTCCTGCCTTTCAAGCCGGGGTGGATCACAGCTTTTCCTGATTTTTTTTGGCGGGGGAACGGGCTTTTGTGTGCCAGCCAGTTCTCTGTAATGCGCCCCGTATTCTTTCCTTATGTTTGCTTCCACGATTCCTTCCATTGGCGGGAGAGTGGCGAGTCTTTCATTGATGATTCGGGGGTTGAGGCTGTTTTTCCTGGCATAGCGACCGGTACACATCCCCCAAATATCGAGCACTGAAAATCCCCTATGTCGG
>JAFDEE010000047.1 GCA_019310525.1 Deltaproteobacteria bacterium
TATGCCATGCCCTTGACCTTATAGGTTATGATACCTTATCGGACAATTACCATGTACTCTTTTGATATATCTAAATAAAAGGTCTCATCAAAATTTTGAAACGCTCAGTTTAGGTTTCACTTAAACAAAAAGACCTTTGAGCATGGATTCAATCCCTGATCCTACAGGAAAGCAGGTGTCCTCATGGTGAAACCCGCAATGCCTTCAAACGATCATCCATCTTTTCTCTATTTCATGATAATCGCCTTGATGACATTGATTGTTCCGGTCCTGGTGCTTCCTGCCCATGTGGACAATGCCTTCAATACCCCTAAAAACCTCATTATGATCCTCGGCATCTCCATAATGACGGCCGTTTTATGCATTTATTTTTTGAGAGGTAAAAAGATCCCTTGGGCCTCTTCGCCAAGCCATAAAATCTTACTGTTCATTATCCTCTTGAATGTATTTTCTTTCTTTTACACCAAGAATCACTATTTCACGATTGTTGCAGCCACATTGAACATCACCTGCCTGTCTCTTTTCTTTTTCACTTCCCTCCATATAAACGGTAAAAGGGCCTTCTGGTTGCTGGTGATAGCCGCCTTCAGCGGGTTTCTGGTGACTATCGTTACTTACCTCCAGTTTACCGGGCATTTTATTCTCTTCAAGTGGGCCTACCCCGGTATCATGGTCATGGGGACCATCGGAAACTCCAACTACTTGGGTGCTTACTACATATTCCCCCTCTTCGCAGTCCTCGGCCTGGTATTTCTTCTTGATGGGAAGGCCAGGATCATCCCCGCGACCTTGTTTATCTTCATGCTGGGAGGGTTTCTCTTCACGCGGGCACGGGCCGGGTGGATGGGTTTTTTCCTTTCCCTTCCCCTCTTTCTCCTCTTCCTCTCAAAGATCCATCGTTTCTCTGTTCTGGATTTTCTAAAGCTCCATCCCAGGCGGGTCATCACCGGCCTGGTGGTCCTGGCGATTATCCTTTTGTCCCTGTGGCACCTGGCGCCCGAACGCTTCCACGTAATGATGGGATTGAAGAATATAACCAGATCCGATACCCTCAGGCTCAGGATGGAAAAATACTACCGGGCCTCTTTTTGGCTCTTTGAACAGAATCCTCTTTTCGGGACGGGTCTTTGGTCCTTTCGAAGCCAGGTGTACCGGGCCCAGGCGGAAATCAACAAGATCGATCCGGAGTTTTTCAAGGACTACCCGGAACCCAAGCCCCGCCGGGTCCATACGGACTACCTGGAAATCCTGAACGACGGGGGCCTGCTGGCGGCAAGCGCCCTCCTCCTGTTCTTCCTGTCCGTCATGCGCCATGGATGGTATCTCATCCGGGACGAAAATATCGGAGTCCGGGAACGGATCATCGCGGCGACTGCCTTTTGTTCCCTGATCTCCATAATGCTGGCCGCCTTCTTTTTCTTTCCCTTCAGGATCAACAGCACCCTGTTCATGACAGCCCTTATGATGGGTATACTGGAAGGGCTTTATCTTGCTGCTGCCGGCGGCGGGATAAAGTCACTCCAACTAAACGGCAAAAGAACCGGAAAAATTCTACTTCCCCTGGTGATAATCCTTTTGGCCGGTTTTGTCTGGTTCACGGCTATCAAGCCCTTCATTGGCGAAGTGGAACACTTCAAGTACAAAAAGGCCCTGGCCAGGGGTGATGTCAAGGGTGCGGAACGATTCATTCTGAAGGCCCTCGAATATGACCCCCATAACACAGCCTATTGCCTCTATGCCAGTCAGCTTTACATGAATGTACTCAAGGACTTCGGTAAGGCGAGGGACTTCATCGAAAGAGCCATTATAGATTTCAACGGAGATATTACTATGTGGTCGGCTTACTTCATCAAGGGTCTGTTGAAACTCCAAATGGGGAGCCTTTACGAGGCCCAGGCGGCCTTTGAAAAGGCCCTTTATTTCAACCCCACATTCCAGCCGGCCCGGCAAAAACTGGCGGAGGTCAAACAGATCATTAAGGATCATGACCGGGTCCTCATCAAATTCAGATAGGATTGACTGGTTTCCGTAACTGATGGACTTACTTCAAGGAGCAAGCAACAGAAGAGCGTGAGTAAGCCTTAAGACTATACGGGGTCTTTATCTTGGGTGTTTACGAATACAAGGCCTTCGACAAGAAGGGGAAAGAGATCAACGGGATCATCGAGGCGGAAAGCCGTGTAGCCGCTGCAATGGCTGTAAAGCGTCTTAATCTCTATCCCGTCACCCTTCAAGAAACCACTGGGAAAAGCATTGAAAAAAGGCGGGGGGAATATTCTCTTTCTTCCTTTTTCGATAGGATTCACCGCACCGATATCGCCATGTTCACCACCCAATTCGCCGCCCTGGTGGAAGCAGGCATGCCGGTGGTGAATTCCTTTGATATCGTAATCCAGCAGACGGAAAAAAAATCCGTAAAAAAAATGCTTTCAGTCATCAAAGAAGAGGTAAACAAAGGGGTCTCACTGGCAGACGCCTTTTCCCTCTTTCCCCGCCACTTCCCATCCCTCTTTGTAAACATGGTTCGGGCCGGGGAAGAGTCGGGAAGTCTGGAGATTGTTCTCAAACGGCTTGCAGATTATCTCCAGAACCAACTGGAGATGCGCTCCAAGATCGCGGCCACCTTGGCCTATCCTCTTCTCATGCTGGCTGTTGGCACCGGGGTTGTTTTCTTCCTTGTTACCTTTGTGATTCCGACCGTTTCGGGCATTTTCAAGGAAATGGACCAGGCCCTCCCATTGCCCACCATGCTCCTTCTCGCGGTCAGTGGCTTTTTCAAATCGTCATGGCCCATCTTACTGATCGGCGTAATCACCCTGCTTTTCTTTTTAAGCCGCTATAAAAAGACCACAAAAGGAAGACATTTCTTTGACCGCCTCAAGTTGCGCCTGCCCTTGATCGGGACCCAATATCGAAAAGTCGTGATGGCCCGTTTTACCAGGACCCTGGGCACTCTTCTAACCAACGGAGTCCCGATTGTCACCTCCTTTGATATCGTCAAGAATATCATTGACAATACGGTCATTTCGGCCGAAATAGAAAGGGTCCGGGACGAAATCCACGAGGGGAAAGAAATTGCTGGTCCATTAGGTTCGAGCGGCATCTTTCCACCCGTTGTTGTAAACATGATTGCAGTAGGGGAGAAAAGCGGACAACTTGAAGAGATGCTGAATCGGGCATCCAGGATAATGGAAAACGAACTGGAAAGCTCCCTGAAAAAGCTTCTCTCCCTCCTTGAGCCGGTAATGATTCTAGTAATGGCCTTTATTGTAGGATTCATCGTCATTTCAATCCTTTTACCCATATTCGAGATCAATCAACTGATAAAATAGGTCCGATTCCTCAGATAGTCGATCAAACCTGAATCGACTGGTTTCGCGACGCAGAAATTTTTGAGGTGAAACAAACCATGAAGATGCCCCCTATGCTTAGAACTTTTCCATCAAGGATCTCCGGAGAAAAGATCTCCCACTTTTTCAGGATTTCTGAACCCTGCAAAAAGTCCCAGCAAGGATTCACCCTGATCGAAGTGATGGTGGTGGTCATTATCCTGGGCATCCTTGCCACCATCATCGTGCCCAGATTCATGGATGAGCCTGAAAAGGCCAAAAGAACTAAGGCCGCACTCCAGCTCCGAAGCCTTGAATCGGCTCTTAAGCTCTATAAATTGGACAATGGGGTCTACCCGGATACAGAGCAGGGGCTCGAGGCCCTCGTCAAGAAGCCCGAGACCGGGACACTGCCTAAAAACTGGCGCGAGGGAGGATACCTCGAAAGGTCCAAGGTTCCTAAGGATCCCTGGGGAAATCCCTTTGTGTATGTGATGCCTGGACAACACGGGGATTTTGACCTGAGTTCCTATGGAAAGGACGGAGAGAAAGGGGGAGAAGGGCCTAATGCTGATATCAACAATTGGGAACTCGAATAGGGTTCAGGCAAGTAACCAAAAGGACACGGTGCAGGGGGATCCAAAATGAAAGAGGACATGATTGCCCTGAATCGCCGATGTTTGAAATAACCACCATAGGAACCGCAGTTGATAAGGGCCTCCGCACCCCCGATACATCGGGGGGGGCGGATGAGGACGACATCGCACGCCATCAAACATTTGTCCAGGGTTTCACTCTGATAGAAGTGACCGTGGTTCTTATCCTCGTGGGCCTTTTTTATTTCTCAGCCCTTCCCAAGGTCAACAATTTCCTCTTTCAAAGGGATCTTAAGGCCGCCGCCCGTTCCCTGAAGGCCACCGTCAACCTTTTAAGGACCAAAAGTATCGCAACCCATCGTTTTACCGTGCTCAATCTCGACCTTGACAGGGGTCTTTACTGGGGCCAATACGAAACGGAGGAGCTTTCCGGAGGGCATTCTTCCGACGAAAAGGAAATGCTTGCCCCCCCCAGACATCTTCCCGAGGGCATTCGATTCCTCGATGCCTACAACATGAACACGACAAAAAAGACATTTGGGGTCGTGAAATCCCGATTCAATCCCAAGGGAATCCTTGAAGAAACCGTGATTCATCTGGCCGATGCCCGGGGGAAAACCCTTACGATCATCATCAACGCTTTCACCGGGAGGTTTACCCTTTATAACGAGTATGTCGATGTGGAATATGCGGAAAAGTAGCCTTCATCAAAAGCATTCCGATGCCGGGGAGAAGGCCATCTCTGTTCCGTCAAAACGACGCAGGTGCTTTTCAGGTTTCACCCTCCTTGAGGTGATGGTCTCCATGGCCATCCTCGCAACCGCCTTCGCCGCCGTACTCTCCCTTCATTCAGATTCTTTGAAACTGGCCATATCGAGCCGGATCCAAACCAAGGCCTCCGAACTGGCCCAAATGAAAATGACCGACATTGAACTTAGGGGACTTGAAAACGTCTCTATCATGTCCGGGGAATTTGCGGATTATGCCCCCGATTACACTTGGGAAATCCGTATTGAGCCTACCAGTTATCCTCCCTGGAACAAGGTTACGGTCATCGTACGAAACAGGCATTTTGGAGAAAAAAACGCCTATCACCTTACTGAATTTCTCCCTTATGGACCCGTAAAGCTGGTCCCCTGGAAATGAACGCCATTTTGATGGTATGGAGTATTGCAATGGGTGATCTACGCCGCCCCTATGCCCAAGAAATTCCTATCGCTTCGATAAAGAAAGGTAAAGGCCGGGGTTTTACACTCATGGAAATCCTGATCGCCATCTTCATCCTTGCGCTCGTGATGGCGTCCATTCTCGGGACCTTTACCGGAATCCTGTCCAGTTCAGGTAACGCTGAAAAAAAGATCGAACTATATCAAACCGGCAGGGCCTTGATGGATCTTCTTGCCGCTGATATACGCGGGATGTATCCTTTGAACATGGAGGGGGTAGGCCCCTTTTTCAGAGGAGAGGAAACGACCATCCAAGATCGTTCATTTTCAGTCATGGATTTTGTGACGACCCATTCCCTCTCCGTTGATCCCAAGCAGGTCTCCATCTTGGCTGAAGTGGGTTATCAAATCCGAAAAAATCCTAAAGGGGGCCTCTTTTCTTTGTGGCGAAGATCCCAAGCCCCCCCTCAGTTCCCGTTTGATGAGGGTGGCAGGGAGGTGCCTGTATGCAGGATCCTGAAAAGTTTTCAGTTGGAATTCTTCTATAATGATGCTAAAAGAAGAAGTTTACAGAACACCTTTCCTCAATCCATCGTGGTGGATTTCACCCTCGAACTCGAGGGAGAACGTGAAAGATTTGTAACCATGGTCAGGCCCCTGGTCACCATCGGCGGGTAAGGGATAACCGTTTCTCGAGGTAATGGCTCAACTTATAAAAAAAACGATTGAGATGCTCCTTCCCATTTCCAAGAAAAAGGAGGGAATCGCCCTTCTCATCGTCCTGGTCATAGTCGCACTGTTGGTCGCGGTGGTAGTGGAATTCAACAGGATCGCCATAGCCGATATAGATACCTCCAAAAATTTTGGGGACAGCCAGAAGATTCTTTATATCGGAATCTCGGGGGTTCACGCCATTCAGGAAATTCTTTACCTGGAAGGAGTTTACACCCCTTCGGACAATCTTCAGGAAGAATGGGCCAACAGCGAAACCTATTTCAAGGCCGCCACCGCCCTCATGGATGAAGGGGAAGTGAAAGGCAGCATATCGGATGAAGAAAGCAGGATCAACATAAACGCCCTTGTGGGTGGGGACGGTAATTTCAATCCCGAACAGTTGGCCATCTGGAAAAGACTCCTCAGCAATCCGAGGTTCTCCCTTTCTGAAGAAGACATTGACATCATCATTTATGGGATCAAGGATTGGATCGACGCGGATGATGAAGTCAGCGGCATCTATGGAGCTGAAGAAGCATTCTATCAAGGTATGGGATACCACTGCAAGAACGGCCCCATGAACGGGGTCGAGGAAATGCTCCTCGTAAAGGGAATAACCCCGGAAATCTTTTACGGAAACCGTCATAGGGATGGAATCGGACAATACTTCACCGTTTACGGGAAAGGAAGGATCAATATCAACACGGCCCCGATCCCGGTTCTTATGGCATTGTCCGACCAGATGTCCGAGGACATCGCCCTTGAAATGGACAACTTTCGGCGTGACCCCGTGAACAGAGCAGACCTGGCAAACAAACTCTGGTACAAAAAGGTATGGCCCTTTGAGAAATCCCTGCCCGATGATTTGTTGACAATATCTTCAAGGTTTTTTTCGGTACGGATCCATGTCTCCCTGGGAGAAAGCCGCAAGGAAATCGCGGCAATCGTCTCCAGGTCTGAAAATGGGTCGAGAATCCTGTTATGGCGGGAACTGTAAAATGAATGGATCTTTTCTAGCCCTCACTGTTACACCCCACGAAGTTAAGCTGGTCGAATTCGACCAGCAAAACGGGGTTTCTGTGCCGCGCAGATTCAGGCATTACAGATTCGGGGAAGAGGGGGATAAGGACGCTTCCGGGAAAATAAAGGAATGGCTTGAAGAAAATCCACCGGCTTCTTTGAAAACCTTCCTTGTGATCAACACTTGTGACATTGATTACAGGGAATTCTCCTTCCCATTCGATTCAACCAAGAAGGTTTCAAGAGCCATTCAATTCGAGATATCTTCCGAGTATCCGCCGGAAGAATACGTGGTAGATTACATCGAATGTTACTCCCGCGAACCCGGGCAAAAGACCTTTCTCACGGCAATAGTAAAGAAGCAAGTACTGCGTGAAAAAATACAGGAGGCCGAGGAGGCAGGACTTCGCGTTGTTGGAATAACATCGGACTTGTCCAGCCTTGGAAACTATTTCCGCGATGAGGAAGAGGCCCTGGTCATGGAAACCGGGGAGAAAAAGACACTCTTCGCACTCTACCTTCGGGGGGTTCCCGCCCTTGTCAGGGACATTCCTCTTGGTGTCACTGATCTTGAAAAGGGTCAGGATTCCAACCAAAAAACGCCCAAAGGCCGGAAGGTCCTTGCAGCCGAGATCAAGAGAACGGTCCACTCATTCAGCAGTAAATCGGGCCTGAAGCTCGAAAGGCTGTTCCTGACCGGGAACCTTTTCAGGGTAAGACCGGTGCTTGATCGATTGTCAAAGGACCTGGACCTGGATTTCATCACCCATCGACCCGGCCATCTCAAATTCGATGAAGACGACTCGGATCAATTGAACACTTTTGCTTCTCTTTTGGGGATCCTTCGATGGAAAAAAAGAGGCCGGGTCTTTAATTTCTTCAAAGATGAATTTTTCAGGGAAGACCCCGGGGCCATCCGAAAGGGCTACCTTGGATGGGGGACCTTTATCGCTCTTTTTCTGGTGCTCTCCGTCTTCCTCCCGTTAGGACTTAAGATTATAGTACTGGAAAAGCGAAAGGCCTTTCTATCTGCAGAAACCAGAAGGACCTTTTCTTCCGCATTTCCTAATGTAAAAAAAATCGTTGACGAGGCCGCCCAGGCCCGCAACCGCCTCGATGCCGCCAGATCCAGGGTGGGAGAAAATTCGCAACCCGGGGAAATATCACTTCTCGATGCTCTCGATGCCATAAGCAGAGCCATTCCACCCGGCACCCCGTTTCAAATCAAAAGCCTTTTCTGGGAACAGGGCAAAATCGAGATGAGCGGAAAAACAGATTCCTTTAAAAACGTAAACCTTATCAGAGAGTCCCTCTCTGGAGCCAGGCTTTTTTCGGATGTCTTGATCAGCAATGCAAAGAGCAGGAATGAAGGACAAGATGTGGAATTCAATATCACTCTCCACTTGGCGGGATAGGTTTTTCGACCGGAGTCCTCGGGAACAATTTATCCTGCTGCTGGGATGTTGCGCCCTGATCTCCTTTTTATTGTTCCGGTTCGCCTACCTGCCGCTGCATGACCGTATGGAAAACCTTGAGGCGTCCGTGGCCACGAAGGAAAAGGATCTGGAGGAACTCAAAAAAACGATAGCAGAATATAAGCAAATCAAAAAGTTACAAAGAAACAAACATGAAAAGGCCGAGGAAATCTTCAACCTGTTTTCCGTGCTTGAAAAAATTGCGGCCCAGTGCAGACTCATGGACAAGCTCGCTTACATGAAGCCGGGAAGCCTTCAAATCGACAGTCTAAGAGAAGAGAAGTGGGTTGAGGTCAAGCTGCTGGGCATCACCCTTAAGGAGATGGTGCAGTATCTTTATAACCTTCACAGGGAAGGCAGGGGAATCTATATCAAACGACTCGCTGCGAGAAAAAACGGCGAATACCTCGATATAACCCTTCAACCTGCGGTGCTTGTATCGAAATAGATGGAATCGAAGAGAAAAATTGGATTTTTCATCCTGCTCGGGGTTTACGGATCGGGCCTTTTCATCGCCCTGACCCTTTTCCGTCTTCCTGTAGAAAAACTGATTGCAAGCGCTGTTTCGGATATCTCGGGCGGGAAAATTGCGATACGGGTGGAAAGAGTCAGCTTCGCCTTCCCGGATCGTATCCGGTTAAAAAACATCACTGCATTTTTCTTTCAAAAAGACCAACCCGTTGAATGCCGGTTTCATAAAATCGATCTCCGGCCCCGTTACCGTGACCTTTTCAGTGGCCTTTTACCTGTTTGGTTCCATGCCGAACTTGCAGACGGTGAGCTTGAGGGGTATGTTGGGGTATCGCTCTCACGTGGAGTGAAACATGAAAATCTTGACCTGGATGCCACCGGGCTCCGTCTGGAAAGACTTGATTGGATTTCAGCCCTGTCGAATAGGAAAATCAAGGGTAAATTGAATGCCCATGTTCACCTGGAGGGGAACCTGAAAGACCCAGCCCAGGTTCAGGGCAAAGGCCGATTGAGCGTTGAAGACGGCGCCGTTGAAACGATTCTTGATCTCCCCGGAATGGCGTCCGTACCCTTTGATGTGGTGGAAGCCCCTTTCCTGCTGCGAGACGGGCGCATTTTTATAGAAAAAGGGGAGATGAGGGGTCCCATGTTTTCCGGGAGTTTCTCGGGTATAGTCAAATTGAGAATGCCATTAAAAAGAAGCCGACCGAGGATCGAAGTACGTCTTGCTCCGGGAGCCCGACTGGCTGACCACCCTCTGGGAAAGTGGATTTTTGAAAGAATAAAAAACATTGCCGGCCCCTTATCGGTCCATATCGGAGGAACCTTCGAAACCCCGGTGATCACATGGAGTACATCCTGATCATGGAATATGTAGGACAACCTTCACTTACCCGCATTAAGAGGATATTCCTTTTTCTGCTGGTCACCCTCGGTGCTTATATTCTCAGCACCATTCTCTTATTCTACCTGGAGATGAAAGGGGTGGACTACTTCCCGCGCCAAATCGCATCCGTCCCCAAAAAGGCGTTTAAATCCGGGAAAACGAAGACTTTTGATCAGTATTCCGCCATCCTGGATCGGAACCTCTTTTCTGTTGTTGTAGATGAAACTGCGGTAAGCCCTGAAAAAGACCTGATCCACCAAATAGACCAACTCGAACTTACTTCCTTGAATTGCACCCTGATCGGAACGATTGTCAATAAAAACGGAACTTCATGGGCCATTATCAAGGATAATCAGAGCGGGGTCCAGGATAAATATTCGGTCGGATCCGTCATCAACGGGGCGAAGGTAGTCCTGATTCTCAGGAACAAGGTGGTCCTGAATATCGACGGAAAGGACCAGCTTCTGGTTATGGGAATCGAAAAAATCCGCTCAGAGATGGAAAGCGGGAAAGAAAAAGGCGGTCCTGAGAAGGGGGTCGAGGCCTATAAAATCAGCAGGGATTTCATGCGAAACAGCCTTAACAATATCAGCCGGATCATGGCTGAAGTCCGTGTGAAACCCCATTTCACCAAAGGCAAACCCGACGGTTTTGTGGTCAGCCGAATCCAAAAGGGAAGCATACTCAAGACCATGGGATTCAGGGACAATGATATTATCAGGGGGGTGAACGGCCACCCCATTCGGTCCGCCGAGGATGTGATGAAACTATACAATCTCTTAAAAGGCAGTGATTTTTTCAGCATTGAGATCTTGAGGCAAGGCAAGCCCAAAACTTTAAACTTCAAAGTGAGGTAGCAATGAAAAGAGCGGGCATGTTGGGAAGATGGATCGTATTCATTGCAGGTATCCTTATTTTATTTACCGCCTTCGCCCCCCCGGCCTTATGGGCGAAGGAAGTGAAAGAGGTTGCCCTGGACTTCGATGACGTGGATATCCGGTTGTTTATCCGTGTTATCAGCGAGCTGACAGGGAAAAACTTCATCGTGGACAACAACGTCCGCGGCAAGGTGACTGTTCTGTCACCCCAAAAACTTACCACCCAGCAGGCCTATGATGTTTTCAAATCCGTTCTGGCCGTCAACGGGTTCACTGTCGTGGAGACCGGAGAGGTCACAAAAATCATCCCGGCCCAAAACATCAGTGGTTACGGTCTCCCCCTGAGCACACGAAAAATAATGAAAGGAGACGATGAATTCGTAACCCAGATCATGCCCCTTAAATATCTGGACGCCAGGACCCTCCAACCCTTGATCAAGCCCCTTCTATCCCGGTTGGGTACGATCCTGGCCACACCCTCTTCCGACATCCTGATCGTGACGGATTACAGAAGTAACATCAAAAAAATCGATGCATTGCTGGACGAGATCGATATCCAGGTCTCCGAGCAGGTCGTGGAGAGGCTGGATCTCAAGTATACGACCGCCCTCGATGCCTCCAGAACCCTTACGGAAATCCTGGAAGCCAGATATGGGAAATCCGGAAAAACCGTTTCAGGATCGCGACAAGGACTCTTTAAAATCGTCCCTGTGGAGAGGATCAACGCATTGATCGTCGTCGCCTCCGCTGATATCTTCATGGATATTCGAAGCGTTCTTTCCAAGATCGACCGGCCGACTCCTGAAGGAAAGAGCATGCTTAACGTCTATTACCTCGAAAATGCAAAAGCGGAAGAAATCGTGAACATTCTGACCCAAACCCAAAAGGCCATGACGGCCGCCCGGGAAGGGAGTCAACCCGCCGTCCCCGAAAAGACCGAAGGGGGAGGCAACGTGGTGGCCGGGAAATTCCGGGCCCTTGGAAAGGAGATCACCATCACGGCCGATAAGGGAACCAACAGCCTCATTATCTATGCCAAGCCGGATGACTACAATGCCATCAAGGAGATGATCAAAAAACTGGACATCCCCCGAAAGCAGGTCTTCATCCAGGCCCTTATTATGGAGGTCTCCCCCAATGAGGACTTCAGCTTCGGATCTGAATGGTCTGGATTCAGGGATGTAGGCCATCCCTTTTCAGACGACAGCCGAACCGGGGTATTCATCGGCCAAAAACAGAACCAGGGTCCCCTGGAGAACCTGACGGCCAGCGGCGGACAAATCAACCTCGGTCAGGGATTCTCCCTGGGTATGCTCGGAGAATCCGTGAGGATCGGAGATTTCACCTTCCCATCCCTTGAAGTCATGATCAAGGCGGTTGAAACCCTTGATACAACTAACATTCTCTCCAAGCCTCAACTCGTGACCCTGAACAACGAGACCGCAACCATCAACATCTCAACCAATCGGCCCTTCCAAACCTCTTCGACCATCCTGCAAGGCGGAGGAACCTCCCAGAACATCGAATACCGGGATGTCGGGATCAAGCTCAAAATTACGCCCCACGTCAATGAAAAGGGGAAAATCCGGCTGGAAATCAACCAGGAGGTCAGCAAGTTGAGCGGTACGGTAACCACAAACCAGCCCATCACCCTTAAACGGGCCATTGACACGGTAGTGGAGGTGCATGACGGGGAAACCCTGGTGATTGGTGGGTTGATTGAGGAGCAACGGGATTTCACGAAAAACACCGTGCCCTGCCTGGGAGGGCTTCCTTTCGTGGGTTGGGGGTTCAAATCCGTCGGACTATCCAGCACCAAAACCAATCTTCTTGTATTCATCAGCCCCAGAATCATCTCCAGCCCTGCTGAAGCCGCAGGCATCACCAGAGAAAAAGAAAACTATATGAAAAAAATCAGGGAACAGCAGGAAGAGAGGGTGAAGGGGGAGGAGCCCTTCTTCAGGAAAGACAAGCGCGGGCCCGGTGCGACCGGGGAGGATCTTGAAAAGGAATAGACCATGAACAACGAGATCATTGACATCCTCCGGGACCGGATCGGTGTTGATGAGGAAAAGATAGGAAAGATCCAAAAGCTGGCTGAAGAGAGAGGGGATTCCTTACCAAAACGGATAAAGGAAGAGGGGATCCTCGATGAAAAAACCCTTCTTAAGGCCCTTTCCATGATGCTCGGGCTCGAGGTTCTGGAACGGATTCCTCCTTCCATGATCGTCCCGGAGCTGGTCAGCCCCTTCTCCGTTACCTACCTGAAACAAAAAAAAGCCATCCCCCTGAAAAACGGGGAAAGGTCCTCCTTGATCGCCGTCAATGACCCTTACGATTATGAGGCCGCAGACTATATAACGGACACCCTTGGAGAAGGATTTCTCGAAACGGTTCTCGCCCCCGAATCCGAAATCCTGAGGGCCATAAATACGGCCTTCGAGGAAGGCACCCAAACGGCCGAGCAGGTCTTAAAAGACATCGATGAAGAAGACAGCGAGCGGATTTTTGCCGAAATTGAGGAAACCACGGATCTGCTCGAGGACACCTCCGAGGCCCCTGTTATCAAGTTCGTGAACTTGATGCTCTCAAAGGCCGTAAAAAGCCGGGCCAGCGATATCCACATCGAACCCTACCAGTACGATCTGAAGGTAAGATACCGCATCGACGGTCTGCTTTACGAAACCTTCAATCCACCGAAAAGACTCCACCCCCCGATTACTTCAAGGATCAAGGTCATGGCGGGCCTCAATATCGCCGAGAAAAGGGTCCCCCAAGATGGCAGAATCGAGATTCGGATCGGAGATAAGAATATCGACATAAGGGTCTCCACATTGCCGACCATTTTCGGGGAAAGAGTCGTCCTCCGGCTCCTGGACAAGAGCGCAGAAATCTTTCAGCTCCATGAACTCGGCATCCCCGACGAACACCTTTCAGACATAAGAAAACTGATCACCCTTTCCCACGGCATCATCCTGGTTACCGGGCCGACCGGCAGCGGAAAAACGACGACACTTTACGCAGCCCTCTCGGAGATCAACACCCCGGAAAAAAACATCATCACCATCGAGGACCCGGTTGAATATCAGATTTCGGGGATCGGCCAAGTCCACGTCAACCGGAAAGTGGGCCTCACCTTCGCAAACGGCCTGCGAACCATTGTTCGACAAGACCCTGACGTGATTCTCGTGGGTGAAATCAGGGACTTGGAAACCGCGGAAATCGCAATCCAGGCGGCCCTCACAGGCCATCTCGTTTTTTCAACCCTTCATACCAATGACGCCTCCTCAGCCGTCACCCGCCTGATTGACATGGGGATCGAACCCTTTTTAATCAGTTCTTCCGTCCTTGCCATCATCGCCCAGAGGTTGGTCAGGACCATCTGCCCTTACTGCAAAAAGCCGGCGAAAATAAACGGGGAATACATGAAGGAACTAAACGTGGCCGAAGAGGACCTGAAAAGGGCGACCCTTTACGCCGGTGAGGGATGCGAGAAGTGCATGAACACCGGGTATTACGGCAGGACCGGGATCTACGAAATTCTCAAGATGTCCGAAGGAATGAAAAAAACAATCCTTACAAGTTCCGACGCCAACGTAATCAAAAAAAAGGCGATCCGGGAAGGGATGCGGACCCTCCGGCAGGATGGTGCGGCCAAAGTTTTAAGAGGAATTACCAGGCCCGAGGAGGTATTAAGGGTCACCCAGGTCTGAATGGTTACCGTGTCGCCCTCAAAGGGATTATCAACCGACGGGGCGAAGGGTGCCTATCTCGATCCTTTTCGTGATCGACCCGGAAACATCAACCGAAACCTTCTAAATGGAAACCACGTCCAACCATATCCAGACACAGCCCAAATCGAGATTCAAGCAGAGGGCTCAAATCCTAGCGGCCCTTGCCCTGTCTCTTCTCGTCCAAGGGGCTTACTTTTTCGATCTTGTAAGGAAACAACTGCAAGTCATTATAGAACGGCAGACAGCCCTTGAAAGCCTCAAGGTTCTTGCGGTTCCAGGAACGAATTATCTCCATCATATAAGCACGGTGGATATTTTCAAAAGTTCCCTGTTCTACCTTTTCCTCCTGGGGATAATGTTCGCGGTGTTCTTGTTGGTATCCCTTCTTATTCAGTCATTTCGGATTCGGGGGCTATATCTGTTCCTGGGGTATATTGGTCTTGTCTTCCTGCTTCTCCAGGACAGGATAGCCTCGTCCTTTCTCATCGTTTTGGGACTGTCCTTCCTGTGCTTCTATCTCCTCACGATGAATCGTTCGGTTACTTTTTCAATAAAGGAGATTATTCTCCTGGCAATCCTCACATCTTTGGTATCCGGGTCCCTCTATTACGGTTCAAGGCACAAGTTTTTCCTCAAGGCCAGGGATCTCGTGCTGTTTGATACCTCCCTGGGCAACCGGATCGCGACATTCTATTACAACCATTCGGTCCTCGCGGCCAGTCTCCTCCATCCTGATCAGGGCATATACATGGGTCTTATTTTCATGGATGGATTAAAAGAGAAGCGGCCGGTGTATCTCGGACAAGGGGTATTCCTGAGCGGTGACAAAAAGGTGAAAGAAGCCGCCGACTATCAACTTGTCAGGGAGAACGGCGGCCTGTATCTTGTCGGCCGGTACGGAAATCGAGCCGACATAGGCGAGCTGAACGCGAAAGACATCGAAGAGGCGGCAAGAAACCTTTTCCACATGAAGGGTTTTTTACTGTTAAATCGTGCCGCCTTGTATTTTTTTCCCGCCGGGTGCCTGATCCTGTGTCTTGCCTTCTTAAAATTCTTCTCCTCAAGCAGGATTCTCTTTTCTCTTGTGAGTGTCGGAGCAGCTTCCGTCCTGGCGGCTTTCATCTTGATAGTCAGCCTCACGGGAACCGGCACCCTTAAGGAAGATATTAAAGGGATTGCCCTTTCCAAAGACGCCCTGGCCATCGCCTATCACCTTTTTCATCAACGTGAGATTCCCTCCTCATACTTACCCGTTATTGAAAAAATGACACGGTCGGAATC
This sequence comes from Deltaproteobacteria bacterium, assembly GCA_019310525.1. Classification (NCBI taxonomy): domain Bacteria; kingdom Pseudomonadati; phylum Myxococcota; class Myxococcia; species Deltaproteobacteria bacterium. Next base: position 15,551 of record JAFDEE010000047.1, read on the forward strand.
CATTTCATTGAGGTACTGGGGTGCCTATCTCTTGGGAAGACTTAAACAGCCCTCCCCCAACCCAAAACAACTGCTCGCCCTCTTAAAAGACCCCAGCCTGAATGTTCGCTATACCGCCGCCCAATCCCTATACCGCATCCTGGGAAAGAAAAGTTTAAATCCCTTGATCGTCGGTCTGCTCAAAGATCCCAGTTGGTATGTACGATGCAAAATATTTTCCATATTTCTGAAAGCTGGCATGATCCCCTCCCCGGCCTGAACCGCACACTGTTGCTCGTTGTTTTTGTTCTCTCAATCGAATGCCTGGCTTTTTTCCTGAGGAACACGATTCCCCTCTCCCCCTTGTTTCTTATGGGAATCGTAAGACTTATCGATATCGTCATTCTTTTCTACTTCGGGGCCTGGACCTTCCAAATAGTCCAATCGACAGCCGTACTTTTGCTTAAGGGTCTGTTTTCAGCATTTTTCCTGGCCCTTGCCGGATTCCTGTTCATGTATGCCTGGAAATCCTATTTCAATAGCTCCATGTTGAAAATCGACCCGCACTACTTCCGCCCTGGAGGCATTCGTACCTCCGCCTTTTTCCTCACGGCCTGCCTTCTCTCCCCAACGGCCGAAGAACTCTTCTTCCGGGGCCTGATTTACAGGAGGCTCCGGGCCCATTTGGGCATAGGGATTTCCATGGCGGCAGTGACACTGCTTTTCATAGGCCTCCACTTCATCTTTTCGCGACAAATCATCATTCCCTTGCTGGGAAGCCTTGTTTTTTGTCTGGGGTACGAGGTCCACAAGTCAATCTTCACTCCCCTCTTTCTCCACATTTTCGGCAATCTCTTGATTTATCTATCTCCATTGATCCCTTTCATCTGATATTAAGGGTCTCGCCTGAAAAAATATGGGTTGCAAATAGAGTGGGGATCATATAAATTAGAAATTTTAGAAACTCCTGAAGCGCCTCCATCAAAATGAAATTCCGCGGTGTAATGTGCGGGGTATTCTGGCGAAGGCGAATGAAAGATGGTCTGATCAATGTGGGGATGTAGCTCAGCTGGGAGAGCGGTGCGTTCGCAACGCACAGGTCGTGGGTTCGAGTCCCATCATCTCCACCATTTATTCTGCATTTGACAGTGACGAGTAACGAGAAACTGATGACATGCTCGTTAGTCGTCACTTGCGCTTCTGAGGTCTGAAAGAGATCTTTTAACCTGAATCCTGCAAAGGTTGAGTTTGGCGAAGATGCAAGGCATCCGAGACCTTTGAAAAACGTTCAGTTTTGTTTAAGATCAAGGAAGACGAAAATTTTAACCACCCCGCTCAGGATGCCAAGCGGCAGAGGCACCATACATTGAAGTATTTAGAGAATCAAATCACTATCGGCTGAAGCCGTAAGCTTAAGGGCCAAGGGGCCGAGGGTTCAAGGGGTCAAGTGAAAAACATCTTTCTTTAAATCCCGGTTTCTCACTCGAACCCTGGGCCCCTTGAATCCTTGAACCCTACTAAAAAAACGATTCGACTAAAGTTTTCGCCTGGAAAGTCCAAGGTTCTCCCATTCACGGACTGGGACATTAAAATCTAAGTCTGACGCAGCCTGTCCGCCGCTGTTTGGCGGGCTTGTCACGCCGTAGTCGTGACGGAGGCGGAAAATTGGGCAAAAGGGGGCATTTTTCAAAGGTCTCGCATCCGCCGCGAAGACTTAACCGGCCTACCGTAACCGGTTGATAACGAGGCGAATTCAGGAAAATCGGCACCCTGTCTGCGTATAGATATCCGCTGGCGGTTGCAAAGATTGGGCAAGGTCAGGCGTTTTGTGAGGTCTTGAGACACCGGCTTTAGAAAGAGAACTTTCACCTCTTGGAATCCTTGTGGCCATGGAAAAAAGAAAAAGAGAAGCTGCCGTTTCCAGGAAAACCAAAGAGACCGATATCCGCCTGAAACTTTGCATTGACGGGGAGGGCAAGGCGGAGATCGATACGAGTATTCCTTTCATGGATCATATGCTGAATCTCATGGCAACCCATGGTTTCTTTGATCTTGAAATCAAAGCGAGGGGAGATACCGAGATCGATGACCACCACACCCTTGAAGATATCGGCATCTGCCTGGGTATGGCATTCTCCCGGGCCCTGGATGACAGGAAGGGGATTTGGAGATACGGTTCCGCCGTTATCCCGATGGATGATGCCTTGGCCCGGGTGGTTGTCGACTGCTCGAATCGTCCTTATCTGGCATACCGTGTACCGACAAACCTTGGAAAAACGGGCAATTTCGATATCCGCCTCTTAAAAGAATTTTTGAGGGCGTTTGCCAATCACTCGGGGATGACCATCCATGTGGACCTTCTTGCCGGAGAGGATCCCCATCATATCTCAGAGGCCATTTTCAAAGGGTTCGGCCGGGCCCTGGACAGTGCCCTGGCGGTGGAAAATCGGTTGCAGGGAATGATTCCCTCGACCAAGGGGCTGCTTTAAGGCTTTTCTGGCCCGTTTCTTCATCCTTCCTTCACTTCCCTTTTAGGGAGATCACCATGTTCGAAAGAAGAATAAAAAACCATGTTGAATTCATTGCTCTGGTGTTAACTGCCCTTTTGGTCCTATCGGGTTGCTACCCTCACAGGGGCGGACCTGCACACGAGTCTCCACCTTCTCTGAGGATCGGCAGGGTCGTGGTCATTGGTTTCCGGCCGGCCCTTGGTCCTGAGGCCGAGCCGGGCCCTACCCGCAGCCCTATCTCAGGTGCCGTTTTCATGGCTGAACCTACGAAGACCAGTGATGCCGCCCTATTGACAGAATCCCTGTTTTCAAAGCTAATCAGCCGGAAAAACCTGGATCTTGTTTCCCCCGGGCAGGCAAAGGGGGTTTTTTCAAGTATCATCCAGTCCGATTCCGCCATCGGGGATATCGAAGCGGCAAGAAAAATCGGTCGGGCCTTCACCGCAAAAAGCGTTTTACTGGGGCACCTCTACAGATGGAAAGAGAGGGAAGGAACCGATTATGCCGTTAATTTTCCGGCATCCGTGGCCTTTGATCTTTACCTCGTAAGTGTTGAGAGCGGGAAAATCCTCTGGAAGGGGAAGTATGACAAGACCCAATCCTCTTTGAGCGAAAACCTTCTGGATATGAACACATTTTTGAAAGGAAAGGGCAAGTGGATGACCGCAAGGGCCCTCGCCGAGATTGGACTTGAAAAGATGTTGGAGCGATTTCCCCGGGAGCCGAATCTCCAAGAGAGCCCTTAGATCATGCTTGTAATTCCGGCCATAGATATCAAAAACGGTCATTGCGTCAGGCTTCAGCAGGGACGCATGTCCAAGGAAACGGTTTATTCTGACAATCCTGTTGAGGTAGCCATAAGATGGTACGAAGAGGGTGCTGAGAGGATTCATATCGTAGATCTGGATGGGGCTGTTGGGGGGCGGCCCGTAAATCATCGCCTTGTTGAGGAAATCGCCAGGTCAGTGCCTGTTCCTATCCAACTCGGTGGGGGAATTCGTGATCTCGAAACGATGGAAACCTGTTTCCAGTCGGGTGTGGAACAGGTGATCCTTGGGACCTTGGCCATTAGACATCCTGATATCGTGGATCTTGCCTGCCGGAGGTTTCCCGGAAGGATCATCGTGGGGATCGACGCCAGAAATGATCGTGTCGCCATAGAAGGTTGGACCGAAGAGACCGGATTTACCCCCTTGGATCTGGCGAAAAAATTCGAACAATCCGGCATCGCTGCGATTATTTATACCGATATCCACAGGGATGGCATGGAGACGGGACCCAATGTTGAAAATACGGAAAAACTTGCCAAGGCCCTCAACATACCTGTCATCGCCTCCGGGGGGATATCGGGCCTTGATGATGTTAAAAAAATATTGAAACTTCACGAAATTGGAGTCACTGGAGTAATCACCGGCAAGGCCTTATATGATGGGAATCTTGATCTGGCCCAGGCCATAGCGCTCGTAAAATCCACAAAATGCAATTAAAACCCTTGACTTTGATTGATTGGATGTTAAAGTTATAATTTGACACTTTTCTAATATTCCGGTGGAAACGGAATGGGACTCCACGAAGAGATCACAAAAGATCTCAAAAAGGCCATCAAGGCAAAGGAAGAATTGCGTATCTCCTGCCTCAGAATGCTTAAGACGGCGCTCAAAAACAGGCAGGTGGAATTGGGAAGAGAGCTGACCGACACCGAAATTCAAACCGTGATCTCTTCCCTTGTAAGGAAAGGCAGGGAAGCGGCTGAGGGATTTCGGAAAGGAGGCCGCGAAGACCTGGCGGCAAAAGAAGAGGAGGAAATCCAGATACTTCACGGATATTTGCCCGAACAACTGGATCCGGGAGAGATCGAAAAAGTGGTCGGGGAAATCATTGCCGAACTCGGCGCAACGGGCCCTAAAGATATGGGAAAAGTCATGAAGGCCGCGATGGCCCGAATGACGGGAAAGGCCCAGGGTAAAGAGGTAAGCGAAATAGCCAAGAGATTGTTGAGCACCACTCCATGACAGGAAGGGCCATCATTTTTCTGGATATGGCAACCAATGTACGTCTCCATGAGACCCCGACTCCTTCCGGATGGGCCGGCACCTCTCTGATACGGGAAATATTAAAGATCTCGAAACCTTTCACAAAATCGGAACTCCTTCTTTTTCAGGGGAAGGGGTTTTTTTCATCTGCTGCCCTGATATTTCCGACTCCATTCTAGATACCCCTTTTGCCAGAGGCTTTAAGGATCCTGAAACGCTTTGAAAAAACTTTTTACCGAATCAGTGTCTATCCATAAAGCAGGCAATTTTGTTCAAGGTCAAGGAAGGCGAAGATTTTAACCGCAGGAATACATATTGAAGTATTTTGAGGATTAAAATCTGAGCCTGAC